>CAKUHV010000008.1 GCA_934659445.1 uncultured Oscillospiraceae bacterium
AGGGTGTCTTTCGTTTTTAATCATAAGATTTTGGAACTTTTTCAAAGTTTCAAAATCTTCTTCAGCTTGTCAAAAAGGCTTTTTTGACAAGCTGGGGCGGGCCGTCTCGAAAGAGGCGGTCCGCCCTTGTGTCCGAAAGGCCCGGGCGGACATAGGATGGGATGAGCGGCCCTGCCATGGCGGGGCCGCTCAGAGACAGGAAAGGAACGTAGCTATGCTCTATTATCTCATCGTATGCCGCTCCCTCACCTATGCCCAGCGCACCGCGGAGGTACTGGAGCGAGGGGGCGTTCCCGCTCAGATCCTGCGCTCCCCAAGGCAGATCGCGGGGGAGGGGTGCAGCCACTCGGTCAAGATCGCCCAGCGCCGCCTGAGCGAGGCGCTGGCCCTGCTGTACCGGGCGGATCTGATGCCGAAAAGAGTGTTTTCTCAGGAGAACGGCGGCGACTACCGGGAGGTGCAGCTGTGATCTATCTGGACAGCGCGGCCACCACCCTGCAAAAGCCGCCTGCGGTGGCCCGGGCCTCCGCCCGGGCCATCCGCTCCATGTCGGCCCCCGGCCGCGGGGGCCATCAGGCGTCCCGGCTGGGGGCGGAGACGGCATACCTGTGCAGGAAGGCGGCGGCGGAGCTGTTTGAGGCGGACGACCCGGAGCAGGTGGTATTTACCTTCAACGCCACCCACGGGCTGAACATCGCAATCAAGTCCCTGGTGCAGCCGGGGATGACGGTGCTGATCTCCGGCTATGAACACAACGCCGTGACCAGACCCCTCCACGCCATCCCCGATGTGACCGTGAAGACCGCGGCGGCCCCCCTGTTTCAGCCGGAGAAAATGACCGCGGAGCTTGAGCGCCTGCTGACGTCGGAGGTGGGCGTGGTGATCTGCACCCACGTGTCCAACGTGTTCGGCTATGTGCTTCCGGTGGAACAGGTCGCCGCCCTGTGCCGCCGCCGGGGCGTGCCCCTGATCCTTGATGCCTCCCAGTCTGCCGGGGCACTGCCGGTATCGCTGAAGAAAACGGGGGCGGCCTTTATCGCCATGCCCGGCCACAAGGGGCTGTACGGCCCCCAGGGGACGGGACTGCTGCTGTGCGCCGGGTCGGCCCTCCCGGTGATGGAGGGGGGGACGGGCAGCGAGTCCCTCAATCAGGCAATGCCAGCCTTTTTGCCCGACCGGCTGGAGGCCGGTACGCAGAATATGGCCGGTATCGCCGGACTTTTAGAGGGGCTTCGTTTTGTAAAGACCCGGGGGGAGGAGACCATCGGCGCCCACGAACGGCAGCTGGCCGCCCGCATGGGGGAGGGGCTGGCCGGTATCCCGGGGATACAGGTGTTCCGGGCGGACGACCCGGCCGATCAGCTGGGTGTGCTGTCCTTCCGGGCGGCGGGGGAGGACTGCGAGGAGCTGTGCGGTCTGCTGGACGACATGGGCTTTGCCTTGCGGGCGGGACTGCACTGCGCTCCGCTGGCCCACACCACTGCGGGTACGCTGGAGACGGGGACGATCCGCGCCAGCCTGTCCGCCTTCAACACCTTGCCTGAGACAGAAAAGCTGATCCGCGCTGTGCGCTCGGCCCTGAAGCAGTGACGAATGTGCCGCCGGTCCCCTGTGCGGGGCCGGCGGCCTCTCCCGTAGGGGGAAATTCAGAAAAAATTCATCCTCCCGAGGTGAAATGCTGTTGCTATGTTCGCCGGAATATCGTATAATAACATGATAAACTACGCGGAGGGAGTGGCCCGGTTGAAGGAAGCTTTTCAGAATCTGTTTGCAGACGGACTGCCTGTCTTTATGTCCATCCATATGAAAGATCTGCTGGATATCGCCATTCTCTCCTTTGTGATCTACAAGCTGTTGTGGATGGTGCGCAAGAGCAGCTCTGGACGGGTGCTGCGGGGGGTGGGACTGCTGCTGGTGGCCATGTGGCTGTCCTCCAAGTTCCAGCTGACCGCCACCAGTTTTCTGCTGAATAAGGCGGTGGAATGGGGTATTCTGGCTCTGGTCATCCTGTTCCAGCCGGAGATCCGCAGCTTTTTGGAGCGGGTGGGAAGCAGCCGCCTGGCGGGGATGTTTGTCTCCCGCTATACTCCCAGCGCCGATGAGATGGAGACCGCCATCACGCAGACCGTAGAAGCCTACACCGCCATGTCCCGGGACAAGGTGGGCGCGCTGATGGTTTTCGAGAGACAGAATCTGCTGGACGGCGTGATCAAGACGGGGACCCCCCTGGACTGCGCCGTGTCCGCCGAGCTTTTGAAGAATCTGTTCTGGAACAAGGCCCCCCTTCACGACGGGGCCGTCATCGTCCGGAACGGCAGGATCGTGGGCGCCGGATGTATGCTGCCCCTGTCCGGCAATGTGAACCTGAGCCGGGATCTGGGCATGCGTCACCGGGCCGGCATCGGTATCAGCGAACAGACCGATGCCGTGGTGGTCATCGTTTCGGAGGAGACAGGCTCCATCTCCGCCGCCGTGGGCGGCCTGCTGAAACGGCATCTTGCGCCGGAGACCCTGGAGCGGCTGCTGCGCAACGAGCTGTCCGTTCACGAGGATACGGAGAAGAAAAACGGCGCACTGTTCCTCTCCGTGTCCAATCTGCTGTCCGGTCTGGGCAGAAAGGAGGGAGAGGATGCGTAGTCTTTCTGTCTGGAAGGAGAGCAAGTGGGCCTACGTCCTGCTTTCCGTCTTTCTTGCCGTGGTGTTCTGGCTGTATATCCGGGCGGAAAAGGACCCGGTGGGGGACGCGCGCATTCGGAACATCCCCATTCAGGTCACCGGCTCCAGCGTACTGGCCAGCAAAGGACTGACCGTCGCAGGACTGTCGGCGGACAGGGTGAGCGCCACTATTCAGGGCCCTGCCAGCGTGCTGAGCGAAATGAGCCGGAAAAATATTACCGCCAGCGTAGATGTCTCCCGCATTGACGCCGCGGGGGAGCACACTCTGACGTGCAGCATCACTCTGCCCTCCAACGTGATGAACATTGAAAGCGCGGTCATCCAGGACCGGGAGCCGGAGACCGTTACCGTCACCATAGAAAAGCTGTATACCAACACCGTTCCCATCGAGTTCCAGCTGCAGGGCAGTGTGGCCAAGGGCTATCAGGCGGGCACTCCCACCATCGATCCCGCTAACGTCACCATCAGCGGTTCGGTGGAGCAGGTGAACCGGGTGGCCCGGGCCGTGGTGGTGCTGGAGGCCAAGGAGATGAAGGAGAAGTTCACCGGCGACCTGCCCATCAAGCTGCTGGACAGCAGCGGGGACGAGCTGAAGGATCTGGACGCCGAGGTCAGCTGTGACACCGCCTATGTGGTATATCCCATCGTCGTTTTAAAGGAGATCCCCCTCACGGTGAACATCGTGGCGGGCGGCGGCGCTACCGTGGATGACATTGCCGAACCGCTGATCGTGCCCAGCAAGATCACCGTGGCTGGCACCAAAGAGGACGTGGAGCACCTGACCGAGATCTCCCTGGGCAGCATCGACCTGTCCAAGGTGGTGGGCACCAGCAACTTTACCTTCAATATCGACCTGGACCCCAGTCTGGAGAATGTCACCGGCATCACCGAGGCCAAGGTGACCGTCACCGTCAGCGGACTGGATACCCGCTCCTACGAGGTGGACAACATCAAGCTGCAGAATGTGCCCGGCGGCTATTCCGCCCGGTCGGACACCGAGGCCAAGACCGTATACGTCCGGGGGGCGGCGGAGGAGCTGACCCTGATCGACAGCAGTCAGCTGCGCATCGTGGCCGACCTGAAGGACGTCACCGGCTCCGGCACCTACACCATCCCCGTGCGGGTATATCTGGACGCGTCCGGCAGCGTTGGCGTTATCGGAGATTACAGCATCGTGGTCAGCGTGACACGATAGAAGACCCGGCAGAGGGCCGGAGCAATACCACGGAGGGACCCATGAGTCAGAATGCGTTTGTAAAGAAAAAGCTTGACGGGCACACCGTTCAGGTGTCGCTGATGCGGCAGATGGAGTGCGGCCTGAGCTGCATGGGCAGCGGCGGCTGCGACCACTGCGGCATGAAGCCCCAGGAGGAGCTGCTGGCTCTGGCCAGCGACCCCGTAGGCGTTCAGCCCGGGGACATTGTAGAGGTGGAAAGCCGGGCGGGCAGCGCTGTGGGCGTGTCCATGCTGGTGTTCGCTTTGCCCATCGTGACCATGATTCTGGGGTATATTCTGGGACAGTCCGCCCTGCATTTGGGGGAGGGACAGGCCCTGCTGGCCGCCCTTCTGGGGCTGATCGTGGGCTTTCTGCCCGCGTGGGCCTATAATCGGGCGCTGACGAAAAAGCAAGGACCTGAGTTTACGGTCGTGCGGCGGCTGAGCTGATGTTCGGCTATGTCCGGCCGGTGCGGGCCGAGCTGAAGGGAAAGGACTTTGACCTGTACCGCGCCACCTACTGCGGCCTGTGCCGCTGCATGAGAAGGGCCTGCGGCCCGCTGGCCCCCTTGTTCCTCAACTTTGATTTCACCTTTCTGGCCCTGCTCCTGTGGGAGCCGGAGGAGCGATTCACCCCCTGCACCGGGCGGTGCTGCGCCAATCCCGCGGTGAAGAAGCCCATGTGCCCGGACAGTCCGGCGCTGGAGTTGGCGGCCCGGGAGAGCATGATCCTTGCCTGGTGGAAGCTGCGGGACAGCGCGGCGGATGACGGCCTGTGGAAAGGGATGACCGCGCGCGGCATCTCGGCGGCCGTCAGACGGGAGTATCGCCGGGCTGCGGGGGCCTGTCCGGATTTTGACCGGGCGGTCCGGAAGCAGCTGGCCCTTCTGGCGGAGCTGGAGAGGGGGAACTGCCCCTCTATGGACCGGGCGGCGGACGCCTTTGCCGGACTGCTGCAGGCGGCGGCCCCCAAAAGCGGCGACCGCCTCCGGGACCGGGCGCTGGAGCAGCTGCTGTATCACCTGGGCCGGTGGATCTATCTGATCGACGCCCGGGACGATCTGGCGGAGGATCTGGCCGCCGGACGATACAACCCCATCGCCGCCCGGTTTGGTCCGCAGGGGGACGACGAAGCCCTGAAGCTCACGCTGGACCGGTCGATCGATCTGGCGTGCTCGGCCTTTCAGCTGCTGGACTTTGGCTGCCGCACAGCCGTGCTGGAAAATATCCTCTATCTTGGACTTCCTCTGGTGCAGCGGGCGGTGTTCCAGGGCAGCTGGCAGACCATCAAAAAACAGAAGATATGGAGAAGACACCCATGAAAGATCCCTATACCGTTCTCGGCGTCAGCCAGAACGCCACAGACGACGAAGTGAAGAAGGCGTACCGCGAGCTGGCGCGGAAGTACCACCCGGATAACTATGCCAACAACCCCCTGGCCGACCTGGCCGAGGAGAAGATGAAGGAGATCAACGAGGCCTACGACACCATCACCAAGATGCGCAGCGGCGGCTACCGCGGCGGTCAGTCGGCCTCCTCCTATCAGAGCGGCTACCAGCAGCAGTACAGCGGCGGCACGGCGGAGTTCAGCCGGGTGCGCTCGCTCATCAACGCCGGCAGCCTTCAGCAGGCGGAGGAGCTTTTACAGAGCATTCCCGGCAAGAGCGGCGAGTGGTACTTCCTGGCCGGCAGCATCGCCTATCGGAAGGGCTGGCTGGACGAGGCGGGGCAGAATTTCCGTCTGGCCGTTCAGATGGAGCCCAACAACATGGAGTACCGTCAGGCTCTGAGCATGATGCAGGGCGGCGGACAGGCGTACCGGCCCTACGGCTACTCCAGCAGCATGGACGCCATGGACTGCTGCACCACCATGATGTGTCTGAACTGTCTGTGCGGGGGAGGGAACTGCTGAATGTCCCGCGGGGTAGGACAAGGACCCGCCGGCCGCACCGCGCTGGTGGGTGTGCTGGCTGCCGGGGGGCTGGCCGTGCTGTGGCTGGCCTGTCTGGTGCCCTCGGGATACACCGGGGTCACCGCGGCGGCGGGGCTGTTCCCCGTGGCCGCCGTGCTGGTGGCAGGACGGACTGCGGGGTATCTTTGCTGGGCGGCGATCGCCCTGCTGGGGCTGATCCTGCTGCCCAACAAGACGGTGGCCCTGCTGTTCGCGGTTTTTCTGGGGCTGTACCCGGTGGTAAAAAGCCGGGTGGAGCAGATCGGCTCTCTGCCGGCGGAGTGGGGGCTGAAGCTGCTGTGCTTCAACGCGGCCTTCGCGCTGTTCTGGTTCGCTCTGCGGGGTATGCTGGGACTGAGCCTGCCGGAGTGGCTGGCCGGCCGGGCCTGGCTGCTGCTGCCCGGGGCCAATGTGGTGTTTGTGATCTACGACGTGGGGCTGTCCAAGCTGATCGCCCTGCTGTCCTGCCGCCTGAGAGGGCGCTGAGAAATATGAACAAGAGGATGTGACCCGATATGGTCAAGAGCATGACCGGCTACGGCCGGGGAGAAGAATCCGCCCAGGGGACCACGGTCACTGTGGAGCTGCGGGCGGTGAACAACCGCTATCTGGACTGCACAGTGAAGATGCCCCGCACCTACATCTTTGCAGAGGACGCCCTGAAGGAGCTGGTGCAGAGTAAGGTCGGCCGGGGCAAGGTGGACGTATTTGTCAACGTGGCCCATGAGGGGGGCGACGATGTGACCGTCACCGTCAACGAGGGTCTGGCCCGGGCTTACGTCCGCGCCATGCTCCAGCTGGAGAAGCTGGGGGCCGAGGAGGGCAACCGCACCATCCTCAGCGACTATAAGACGGCCGATCTGGCCCGCTTCCCAGACGTGCTGACCGTGGAGAAAAAGGAAGAGGATCAGGAGCAGGTGAAGGCCCTGCTGCTGGCGGCCCTTGGCCGGGCGCTGGACGACTTCAACGCCATGCGCGCCCGGGAAGGCGAGAAGCTGAAGGCTGATATCCTGGGCCGGGCGGACACCATCGAGGGGCTGACTGTTCAGGTGGAGCGGCGCTCGCCGGAGACGGTGAAGGAGTACCGCACCAAGCTGGAGACCAGGATGCAGGAGGTCCTTCAGAACACCCAGATCGACGAGAGCCGGCTGCTGACCGAGGCGGCCATCTTTGCCGACAAGGTGGCTGTGGACGAGGAGACCGTGCGCCTGCACAGCCATCTGTCCCAGCTGCGGGAGCTGCTGGGCAGGGGCGGCGCCGTGGGCCGCAAGCTGGACTTCCTGATCCAGGAGTTCAACCGGGAGGCCAATACCATCGGCTCCAAGTGCAGCGACATCCAGATCGCCCGCATCGTGGTGGACATCAAATCCGAGATCGAGAAGATCCGGGAGCAGGTGCAGAACATCGAGTAAGGAGGCTTCTGCGTGAAGCTGGTCAATATCGGATTCGGAAACATGATCTCCGCCCAGCGGCTGGTGGCCATTGTCAGTCCGGACTCCGCCCCCGTCAAGCGCATGATCCAGGAGGGGCGGGAGCGCGGTATCCTGATCGACGCCACCTATGGCCGCCGCACCCGGGCGGTGCTGGTGATGGACAACGACCATCTTGTGCTGTCCGCCCTTCAGCCGGAGACGGTGGCGGGCCGCCTGAATGGCGAGGAACGGGCCGAGGAAGAGGAGGAAGAAGCGTGAATCTGGGCAGGAGAAAGGGACAGCTGATCGTGCTGTCCGGCCCCTCCGGCGTGGGCAAGAGCACCGTGATCGCCGAGCTTTTGGGCCAGAGAGAGAACATATACTTTTCCGTGTCCTACACCACCCGGTCGCCCCGGGTGGGGGAGCAGGACGGCGTGAACTACAATTTTGTCACCCGTGAGGAATTCGAGGGAATGATCCTGCGGGGAGAGCTTCTGGAACACGCCGAATATGTCAATCATTACTATGGCACGTCCCTCAAGCTGATCCGGGAAAAGCTGGAGGCCGGGGTGGACGTGCTGCTGGACATCGAGGTGCAGGGGGCGGCCAAGGTGCGTCAGCGCTGTCCGGACGCCCTGTTCATCTTCATCATTCCCCCCTCCTTCGAGGAACTGTCCCGCCGGCTGCACCGGCGGAATACGGACAGCGAGGAGGTCATCCAGGGCCGTCTGGAAAAGGCCAGGGTGGAGTTCCAGCAGGTACACAACTATGATTATCTGGTGATCAACGACAAGGTCTCCGGCGCTGTGGCCGAGATCGAGGCCATCCTGACCGCGGCGGAGTGCCGCGTGGACAACCGCAGACAGATCCTGGACCGGTTTACCTGAACTGTTTCCGTTTTTCTCCCCCGGGAGGAAACGGTTTACCATCCCCAGTGCGGAAAAAATGATTAAAGGAGAGTAATGACCTATGATGCTGTATCCCGCTATGAAAGACCTGCTGGCCAAGGTGCCCAGCCGCTATGAGCTTGTGAACGTGGTCGCCTGCCGCGCCCGGCAGATCGCCAACGAGGCCGAGATGGCCGGCGAGCCTCTTGAGGATAAGCCCGTCACACTGGCCCTGCACGAGGTGGCGGACGGTCAGCTGGAGGTAGAGGACCCCCAGCTGTAACGGTGGAGCAGAAAGGCAAGCCCGGGGCCGAGGCCCCGCGCTTGCTTTGCCTTGTCAGGAGTGTTGAGGGGGATCGAGAGCATGGAAAAGCTGCTGGCCAGGGTAGCGGTGTCAAAGGCCGTCTATGCCATCGACCGCCCCTATGACTATCTGGTGCCCGAGGCACTGGAGCAGGCCGTCTGTCCGGGCAAGCGGGTGCTGGTGCCCTTTGGGCGGGGCAACCGGGGGACGGACGGCATGGTGCTGGCCCTGGAACGGGTAAAGGGCTGGGACGGTCCGGCCCTGAAGGCTGTCCAGACCGTGCTGGATGACCAGCCGGTGCTGGACGAAAGTGGCATAAAGCTGGCCCTGTGGCTGCGGGAGCGGTGTTTCTGCACGGTGTACGACGCGGTAAAGGCCATGCTTCCGGCGGGGCTGTTTTTCGCTTTGCAGGACTGCGTCTGTCTGACGGACGGCACAGACCGTCAGGCGGCCTGCGCCGCCGCAGACGGAGATCAGGGAGCCCTGTATCTGGCGGAGCTGCTGTTCAACTGGGGCGGCCGGGGCGAACTGGGCGAGATCCGCGCAGCCTTTGGAGTCAGGGACCCCAACCCCGCCATCAAAACGCTGATCGACGCCGGCGCTGCCCGGCTGGAGACCACGGCCCAGCGGGGTGTGGGGGACAAGACGGAGAAGCTGGCGGTTTTGGCCGTTCCGGCGGAGGAGGCTCTGGCCCTTGCCGCGCCCTCCCGACGCCGCGCCCCCCTGCGCTATGCGGTGGTAGAGCTGCTGTGCTCTCTCGGGGCGGCGTCCGCCAAGGAGCTTTGCTATTACACCGGGGCCTCTATGGCTACGGTGAAAGCGCTGGAGAAGGCGGGGGTGCTGACTCTGGAAAAGCAGGAGGTCCTGCGCCGGGTGTCTCTGGCTGATGTGCCGCCCGCCGGGCCCATCACTCTGAACGGGGAGCAGCAGGCGGCTCTGGACGGACTGGACGGGCTGGCCCGGAGAGGCGAGTCTGCCGCGGCCCTGCTGTACGGCGTGACCGGCAGCGGAAAGACGCTGGTGTATATCGCCCTGATCCAGCGGGTGCTCTCCCGGGGGAAAACGGCCCTTGTGCTGGTGCCGGAGATCGCCCTGACGCCCCAGCTGCTGCGGATCTTTGCCGCTTATTTCGGCAATGACGTGGCCGTGCTGCACAGCTCCCTGCGGGCCGGCGAGCGGTATGACGAATGGAAGCGCATCCGCCGGGGACAGGCCCGGGTGGTGCTTGGCACCCGTTCCGCAGTGTTCGCCCCCCTGGACGATCTGGGTGTGATCGTGGTGGACGAGGAGCAGGAGGGAAGCTATAAATCGGAAAATGCCCCGCGCTACCATGCGGTGGACGTGGCCAAATACCGCTGCGTACAGCATAAAGCCCTGCTGGTGCTGGGCTCGGCCACACCGTCGGTGGAGACCATGTACCGTGCGCGGCAGGGGAGCTATCACCTGTTCCAGCTGAAAAGCCGCTTCAACAGGCAGGCCATGCCCCAGGTGACTGTTGTGGACATGAAGGAGGAGCTGCGCCGGGGCAACGGCGGCGCACTCAGCGAACCTCTGCGGCAGGGCATTCTGGACAACCTGGAACGGGACGAGCAGACCATTCTGTTCCTCAACCGCCGGGGAGCCAGCCGCATGGTATCCTGCGGCCAGTGCGGCCAGGTTCCTACCTGTCCCCGCTGCTCCGTCCATCTGACCTACCACTCTGCCAACAACCGCCTGATGTGCCATTACTGCGGCCACTCGGAGCCGCTGCCCAAAGCCTGCCCTGTCTGCGGGGGCGAGCTGAACTTCATCGGCGTGGGCACCCAGCGGGTGCAGGAGGAGCTGGAGGAAGCCTTCCCCGGCATGGAGGTTCTGCGGATGGATACGGACACCGTCTCCGCCGCCCATCCCCATGACGAGCTGCTGGAGCGCTTCCGCAAAAAGCGGGTGCCCGTTCTGGTGGGCACTCAGATGGTGGCCAAGGGGCTTGATTTTGAAAATGTGACCCTGGTGGGGGCGGTGGCCCCCGATCTGGGGCTCTATGTAGACGATTTCCGGGCGGCGGAGCGCACCTTTTCACTGCTGACGCAGGTGGTGGGTCGGGCGGGCCGGGGAGAGAAGACCGGCCGGGCCATCATCCAGACCTACACCCCGGAAAACGACGTCATCCGCTTTTCCGCCCGGCAGGACTATGACCGCTTTTACGAGGCGGAGATCCAGATGCGTAGTCTGCGGGGCTATCCGCCCTTCCGTGACATATTTGTGATTACAGCCTCCGGGGTGAACGAGGGCGCGGTGCTGCGCTGCGCCGTCCGCTTCCGACAGGCGCTGGAGAAGGGACTGCACATGCTGCCAGAGCAGCCATGGCAGCTGCTGGGCCCCGCCCCCGCTGCGGTGGCCAGGGTAAACAACCGCTATCGCTACCGCCTGACCCTGACGGCGGGGAATACCCATCCCTTGCGCACCCTGCTGGCCCAGCTTCTGCGGACGGCACAGCAGGACAGAGAAAATCGGGGGGTGTCCGTCTTTGCCGACGTGAACCCCTACAACGGATAAGGAGAGATCGACTATGGCCATCTGCAAGATTTTAATGGACAAGGACCCCGCTCTGCACAAGGTATGCCACCCTGTTACCCGGTTCGACGACCGGCTGGCGGACCTGATGGACGACCTGCGGGAGACGCTGACCGATGCCTGCGGCATGGGTCTGGCCGCCCCCCAGATCGGTATCCTCCGCCGGGCTGTGGTCGTTGTGATCAGCGAGGAGGGCGACATGCTGGAGCTGATCAACCCCGAGATCGTAGACCAGAAGGGAGAGCAGGACGGCCTTGAGGGCTGCTTGTCCGTGCCCGGCAAGTGGGCCTATATCAAGCGCCCGGAGTGGGTTAAGGTGAAGGCTCAGGACCGGGATGGCAACTGGTTCGAGGCCGAGGGTGAGGGCATCGTGGCCCGGTGCTTCTGCCATGAGCTGGCCCATCTGGATGGCCATCTGTATACCGAGCTGGCCGACCGGATCTACACCACGGAGGAGCTGGAGGCTCTGGAGGAGCAGCAGGAGGAGAAGTAATGCGCATCGTTTTTATGGGCACGCCGGAGTTCGCCGTGCCCTGCCTTGAGGCGCTGGTGGCCGCAGGCCACGATGTGGTCGGCGTGTTCAGTCAGCCGGACCGCCCGGTTGGACGGCACCAGAACCGTTTGCAGCCAACGCCTGTAAAGGCGTGCGCCATGACACATAATATTCCCGTGTATCAGCCGGAAAAGCTGCGGGACGGCACGGCTCTGGCCCTGCTGAAGGAGCTGGCCCCGGAGCTGATCGTGGTGGCGGCCTATGGCCGCATCCTGCCTGACGAGATTTTGGCGCTGCCCCCCAGGGGCTGCATCAACGTCCACTCGTCCCTGCTGCCCAAATACCGGGGGGCCGCCCCCATCAACTGGGCGGTGCTCAACGGGGATGCGGTCAGCGGCGTGACCATCATGGACATGGCCCACGAGCTGGATGCCGGGGACATCATTGCCCAGATCTCCACCCCCGTCAGCCGCACGGAGACGGCCCAGCAGCTGTATGACCGGCTGGCCCGGCTGGGGGGACAGCTGCTGGTGGAGACGGTGGCCGCCATTGCGGACGGGACCGCCAGACGGACGCCCCAGGACCCGGACCGGGTCACCTTCGCCCCCATGCTGTCCCGTGAGCTGTCTCCCATGGACTGGAGCAGACCGGCAGACCGGCTCCACGACCAGGTGCGGGGGCTGCTGCCCTGGCCCACAGCCTCGGCCGAGCTGCCGAATGGTGACAAGGTAAAAATCTTTACAACAGTTGAGGTGAAAGAACAGACCGCCAAACGGCCTGGTACCATTCTTCGGGTGGGTCAGGAGGGGATCGACGTAGCCTGCGGCGGCGGGACCGTGCTGCGCATCACGGAGCTGCAGGCTCCGGGCAGCCGCCGTATGTCTGCGGCGGACTATCTGCGGGGGCATAAGCTGATCTGAACATGACCGGAGAGGGGGAGGACACCATGGATGCCAGAGAGGCCGCGATGCTGACTCTGAACGCCTGTGAACGGCAGGGGGGCTGGTCAGACGGGGCACTGAAAAAGCAGCTGAAGCAGGCCGGACTGTCCCAGCGGGATGCGGCTCTGGCCACCCAGCTGTGCTTCGGCGTGCTGCAAAACCGTATGCTGCTGGATTTCTACCTCACCCACTTCTCCAACATCCCCCTCAGGCGCATGGAGAGCCGAGTGCTGCAAAATCTGCGCCTGGGGGCCTATCAGATGCTGTTTTTGGACCGCATCCCCCACAGCGCGGCGGTGAACGCCGCCGTGGCCCTGACAAAGAGCAGCTGCAAAAACCCAAGAGCGCCGGGAATGGTGAACGCCATCCTGCGGGGGCTGGAGCGCCGGCTGGACAGTCTGCCCACCATTCCGGAAAGTGACCGGACGGAGTATCTGTCCGTGCTGTACAGCCACCCACGCTGGCTGGTGGAGGAGTATCTGCGCGCTCTGGGACCGGAGGGGGCCGCCGCCCTTTTAGAGGCGGACAACAGCCGCCCGCCCATGACCGCCATGGTCAATTCGGTCAAGACGGATACCGATGCCCTGTGCCGGCGGCTTGAGGAGAGCAGCATTGCCGCCGCGTCCCACCCCTGGCTGTCGGACTGTCTGGTGCTGTCCGGCACCGGAGATCTGGAGGAGCTGACCGCCTTCCGGGAGGGGCTGTTTTACATCCAGGACCCGGCGTCCCGTCTGGCCGTTCTGGCCTCGGGGATCCAGCCGGGGGACCGCGTGCTGGACGCCTGCGCCGCCCCCGGGGGCAAGAGCTTTGCCGCCGCCCTCCAGATGGAGAACAGGGGAGAGGTGATCTCCTGCGACCTGCATCCCCACAAAAAAACTCTGATCCAGCGGGGGGCCGACCGCCTTGGCCTGTCCTGCGTCACCCCCATGACCGCCGACGGAACGGTGTTCCGCCCGGAGTGGGAAAACGCCTTTGATGGGGTGCTGGTGGACGCCCCGTGCTCCGGTCTGGGAGTCATCCGAAAGAAGCCCGACATCCGCTATAAGGACCCGGAGCCTTTGGCGGGCCTTCCGCCGGTGCAGCTTGCGATCCTGAACAATTGCAAGCGCTATGTCAGACCCGGCGGCGTGCTGCTGTACTCCACCTGCACGGTGATGGAACGGGAAAATCAGGAGGTCATCCGGGCGTTTCTGGCGGAAAACAGCCAGTTCGCGCCGGAGGGCTTTACCCTTCCCGGACCTGTTGGCAGCGTGGAGGAGGGGATGGTCACCCTCTGGCCCCACCTGTACGGCACGGACGGGTTCTTTATCTGCAAGCTGAGAAAAGGGGAGAGTCCCTGTAATGGTTGACATAAAATCCATGGCGCCGGAGGAGCTGGCCGCCTATTTCAAGGAGCTGGGCCAGCCCGCCTTTCGGGCGAAGCAGGTGTTCCGGTGGCTGTATCGGGGCGTGACCTCCTTTGACGAGATGACCGATCTGCCCAAGGCCCTGCGGGAGCAGCTTGAGGAGCGCTGCTTCCTGACGGCGCCCAGGGTGGCCCGGAAGCAGGAGTCCGACATCGACGGAACCATCAAATACCTGTGGGAGCTGGCCGACGGCAACTGTATCGAGACGGTGCTCATGCGCTATCAGCACGGAAACACCGTATGCGTGTCCAGTCAGGTGGGCTGCCGCATGGGCTGCGCCTTCTGCGCCTCCACCATCGCGGGGCGGGTGCGGGACCTGACCCCGG
Source organism: uncultured Oscillospiraceae bacterium (assembly GCA_934659445.1). Lineage (GTDB taxonomy): Bacteria > Bacillota > Clostridia > Oscillospirales > Oscillospiraceae > Lawsonibacter. Next base: position 14,165 of record CAKUHV010000008.1, read on the forward strand.
CGGAAATGGTGGATCAGGTGCTGTTCACCCAGCTGGACAGCGGAGCCCATATCTCCAACATCGTGCTTATGGGCATCGGCGAGCCTCTGGACAATTTCGACACGGTGATGAAGTTTCTCCGGCTGGTCAACCGTCCGGAGGGACTGAACATCGGAATGCGGCATATCTCCCTGTCCACCTGCGGGCTGACGGAGAAAATTGACAAGCTGGCGCAGCTTGGGTTACAATTGACGCTGTCGGTGTCTCTCCACGCGCCGGATGACGAGACACGCTCCAAAATCATGCCCATCAACCGCTCGGTGGGGGTGGACAAGCTGATGGACACCTGCCGCCGGTATTTTCTCACCACAGGGCGGCGTATCTCTTATGAATATGCCATGATCGACGGGGTGAACGACTCTGACCGGCAGGCCGATCTGCTGGCCGGACTGCTGAAGGGGCTGCCGGGACATGTGAACCTGATCCCCCTGAACGACGTAGAGGAGAGCCCCCTGAAGCCCAGCCGCCGGGTGGCCCAGTTCCAGAAGCGGCTGGAGGCCCACGGCGTGACCGTGACGGTCCGCCGCCGTCTGGGCAGCGATATCGACGCCTCCTGCGGCCAGCTGCGCCGCAAGGCGATGAAGGAAAAGCAGACGGATTGAGGGGCCGCCCCGCAGGGCGGCACGCTCTTCGATTTTCAGGCCGGCGTTCCGGCGGAAAAGAGGATGACCCATGGAAGTGTGGGGGATCACCGACCGCGGTGTGGTACGGGAACAGAATCAGGACACCTTTGCTGTGCGGCGGCTGCCCGACGGGCGCGTCGCCGCCGTGGTATGCGACGGTATGGGGGGCGCCCGTGCGGGCAACGTGGCCAGCACTCTGGCGGCGGAGAGCTTCTTTGACGCCTTTGACCAGGAGGGCTTCGGGAGCGGGGACGACCGCGGTCTTCTGGAGCGCGCCGCCGCCCGGGCCAATGAGCAGGTCTATCACCGCTCCCTTCACGATGACAGCTGCACCGGCATGGGCACCACGCTGGTGGCCGTTCTGGCCGGCGAAAGGGAGACGACCCTTCTGAACGAGGGGGACAGCCGGGCCTATCACATCACGGAGCAGGGCATCCGGCAGATCACCCGGGACCACTCTCTGGTGCAGGATCTGGTGCGGCGGGGGGAGCTGACCCCCGATCAGGCCCGCAACCACCCCCATAAGAACCTGATCACCCGGGCGCTGGGGGCGGAGCCGGAGCTGAACGCGGATCATTTTCAGTTTCAGACGGCCCCCGGGGAATTTCTGCTGATGTGCAGCGACGGACTGAGCAATATGGTCACGGATCAGGAGCTGCTGTATGAGGTGATCCATGGGGGAAGCCCGGACAGCTGCTGCCGGCGGCTGCTGGACATCGCCCTGCACCGCGGCGCGCCGGACAATGTGACCGCCGTGCTGATCCAGTATTGAGACAGGCGGCCCCGGCCCCGAAAACAGGAAACAAGGGAGGAGATTTACCATGGATCAGTATATTGGTAAATTACTCGATAACCGATATGAAATTCTGGAGCTGATCGGCGTGGGCGGCATGGCCCGGGTGTATAAGGCCCGGTGCCACTGGCTCAACCGCTATGTGGCCATCAAGATCCTGCGGGACGATCTGGCCCAGGACTCCGAGATCCGCCGCCGGTTCCACGATGAGTCTCAGGCTGTGGCCATGCTGTCCCACCCCAATATTGTGGCTGTGTATGATGTGAGCCGCTCCTCGGAGCAGGAGTACATCGTCATGGAGCTGATCGATGGCATTACGCTGAAGCAGTACATGCAGCGCAAGGGGAACAAGCTGCCCTGGCGGGAGGCGCTGCACTTTATCACCCAGATCGTCAAGGCACTGGGCCACGCCCACAGCCGGGGCATCATTCACCGGGATATCAAGCCCCACAACATCATGGTGCTGCGGGACGGCAGCGTGAAGGTGGCTGATTTCGGCATCGCCCGGGTCTCCGCCGGGGGGCACAGCACCCTGACCCAGGAGGCGTTGGGCTCTGTCCACTATATCTCCCCCGAGCAGGCCCGGGGCAGCCGCATCGATGCCCGCTCCGACCTGTACTCCGCCGGTGTGGTGCTATATGAGATGATCACCGGCCGTCTGCCCTTCGAGGGGGACAACCCCGTCTCCGTGGCCATTCAGCACATCAATTCCATCCCTCTGTCCCCCCGGGAGATCGACCCGGAGCTGCCCGAGGCGCTGGAGGCCATCACCATGAAGGCCATGGCCCCAAACCCCGACGACCGGTATCTCTCCGCCGATGAGATGCTGGCTGATCTGGAGGAATTCCGCAAAAACCCCAATATCAATTTTGACTACGGCCCCACAGACATCCTTCCTCAGGAGGAGGTGGAGGAGCTGGACCGCACCCAGATCCGGACGGCGGCGCCGTCTCACCGTTCCCGGCTGGAGGAAAAGCCGCCCCTCCGCCGCAGAAGGGAGCAGGAGGAGGACGACGAGCAGGAGGAGCACCGCTCTCCGGCGCCCATTGTGGCCGCAGTCCTTCTGATCCTGGCCTTTGTGGGGGGCGTGATCTACTTCCTGTACGCCACCTTCATGTCCGGCCTGTTCGCCCCCACCGACAGCTATCCCGTCCCCGACCTGAAGGGGAAGATCTTTGACGAGGTGGTACAGGACGAGACCATATTGGGGGACCACTTTACCGTTGAGATCGGCAGTACGGTCAGCGACGACACGCCGGCGGGCACCATCATTGGACAGAGCCCGGCGTCAGAGTCTACGGTGAAGGAAGATATGAATACCATCACCGTCACCGTCAGCAGCGGGCCGGAGATCATCTATATGCCCGATGTGACCAACAAGGAGTATCTGAAGGCGGTCAGCGAGCTGGTGAATCTGCAGCTGGACGTCGCCACCCCCTATACCTACCGCAACTCCGCCGAGATCGCCAAGGACCATATCATTGAGACCAGGCCCATGCCGGGCACGCCGCTGTCCCCCGGCGATGAGGTGACTATCGTCATCAGCAGCGGACCGGAGATCAAGTCCCTGGAGCTGCCCGACTATAAGAACAGGACCCGGGCCTGGACCGAGGACGACCTGAAGCTGCGCAATCTGGTGCCCAACGTGCAGGAGGTTTACAGCGACACCGTAGAGGCCGGAACAGTGATCACCCAGTACCCCGACGCCGGCACGATGGTGGAGGAGGGCAGCACGGTGAACATTCAGGTCAGCAAGGGGCCTGACCCGGCCAGCCAGCCTAAGACCGTGACCCGGCAGGTCACGGTGGCCGTCCCCATGGACGGCGGGACGGTGAACGTGAAGGTGACCATGGACGGCGAGGTAGTCTACGAAAACGACGTGACCTTTGACAGTGAGAACGACCCCCTGATGAACATGGGCAGCGTGTCCTTTATGGTGACCGGCGCGGGCACCAAGGTGCTGTCCGTATACTACAACGGCCAGCTGGACCACACCCAGACCGTTGACTTTACCCAGCCCTGATGGAGGGGGTCATTGTCAAGGCCCTCAGCGGCTTCTATTATGTGGACGACGGCCAGCGGGTCTTTGCCTGCCGGGGCCGGGGAAAGCACCGGTATGAAAAGGTGACGCCGCTGGTGGGCGACCGGGTAGAGTTCACCCCCCTGGACAACGGGCAGGGGGCGCTGGACCAGATCCTGCCCCGAAAGAACCGGTTTTTCCGTCCGGCGGTGGCCAATATCGACCTGTTGGTGATCATTGCCTCCATGGCCATTCCCCGCACCGACCCCTTTCTGATCGACCGGGTGGTGACCATTGCAGAGGGAAACGGCTGCGACAGCGTGGTCTGCGTCAACAAGTGCGATCTGGAGCCGGGGGACGAGCTTCTGGATATCTACCGGGCCGCCGGATTTCAGACGGTGGGACTCAGCGCCGAGACCGGCGAGGGGATCGACCGGCTGAAGAAGATCATATCTGGCAAGGTTTGTGCCTTTACAGGGAACTCAGGAGTAGGAAAATCCAGTATTCTGAACGCGCTGGATCCCGATTTTTCCCTTCCGGTGGGCGAGGTGAGCAAAAGTCTGGGCCGCGGGCGGCACACCACCCGCCATGTGGAGCTGTTCCGCCTGTCCTGCGGGGCGCTGGCGGCGGATACGCCGGGCTTCTCCTCCTTTGACGCGGATAAGATGGAGCTGTGCCGCAAGGAGCAGCTGCAATACCGCTTTCGCGAATTTGCACCCTATCTGGACAAGTGCCGCTTTCAGGACTGCGCCCATATCAAGGAGAAGGGCTGCGCCGTGCTGGAGGCCGTCAGGGAAGGGAAGATACCCCTCTCCCGCCATCGGAGCTATGTCCGCCTTTACGAGCAGGCCAGGGAGATCCCGGAATGGGAACGAAATGAGTGAACGATCAAAAAAGCAGACGCTGTGCGTCTGCTTTTTTGCACCGGCGGACCGCTTTCTCATATACTGTTTTAGAATCTGAATAGGAGGGAGGCGTTGTTTGTGGGTATCGTGGTGGTGCGCTCCCCAAAGTGCCTGAAGGGTCTGCTGCGCAGGCTGTTCGGCCTGAAGGAGGAGAAGTAGCATAGGATACGCTCCCCGGTCATATAGTGTTGCAGGCAGCCGCAGGTCGGCCGACACAAATGGAAAAGGGAGCGGAGCTGAGCATGGAACTGGAATTTGAACGGGATCATCTTCACGATTACGAGACGGTGCTGGACACGACCCTGTGCCAGGAGGAGACGCTGGAGGCCATCGTTCCGGACGCCTGTCCCGACATCCTGCGCATTGTGGACTGCTGCGGACAGGTCTGTCTGACGGGAAAGCAGGCGCAGGACGGCTTTGCCGGGGTCAGCGGAGTCATCCGGGCCGCGGTGCTGTATCAGCCGGAGGGGGGGACCACCCTGAAAAAGCTGGAGCTGTCCCTGCCCTTCAACTGCCGGGCGGAATGCGCCGCCATGACCCAGGCGGCGGAGATCGTGGCCTCGCCCCGGCTGCGGCGGATCGAGGCCAGGGCGCTGAATCCCAGAAAAGTGCTGCTGCGGGTGGACCTAGCCGTGGACCTTCTGATCCTGCAGCCCAGAGAGCGGTCGGTTTGCTCCGGCGTGCAGGAGGGTGAGGACGGCGGGCTCTGCCAGCTGCGGGAGCAGAGGGAGACCTATATCCTCTCCGCTGTGCGAGAGCGGCCCTTCTCCCTGTCGGAAACGGTGCGCCTGCCCGCCGGCGACGGCGTGGAGATCCTGTCCTGCCGGGGGACGGCGGTGTGCGGCGAGAGCCGGCTTATCGGCAGCAAGCTGATCTTTAAGGGAAGCATCGATCTTCAGCTACTGCTGCAGGACGCCTCCGGCGGACTCAGCACCCATCGGGAGAGTCTGGCCTTCTCCCAGGTGATGGAGGCGGCCGGGGCAGGAGAGGACAGCGCCTGCGACATGGATGTGGAGCTGACCGAGCTGTCCTGGCAGCCGGCGGGAGAGGATGGGCGCAGTGTGGAGATCGACGCGGAGCTGCTGGCCCAGGCAATGGTATGGGAGCGCAGGCCCCTGTGGCTGCTGCGGGACCTGTACAGCACCAGCTGCCAGACCCGGGTGCAGACGGAGGAGCTGGCACTGACCCGTCTGGTGGACCGCTCTGTACGCACCCAGAGCGCGCGGGAGCTGCTGGAGACCGCAGCCCCCGCCCACAGCGCGGTGGACTGTTGGCTGTCTCTGGGCCAGGTGGAGCAGCAGCGGGAGGGGGACAGTGTGAGCATCACGGCCCGGGTGCAGCTGACCGCCCTCTATCTCAACGACGAGGGGCAGCTGCAGTCGGTGCAGCGGGCCGCCCAGGTGGCGTGTCAGGTGGAATGCCCCCAGGAGGGGGAATGTCGGGTACGGTGCCGCTGGGGCGGCGAGATGTTCGCCGCTCTGGCTGCCGGCGGAGTAGAGGTCCGGTTCAGTCTGGACTTTTTCTGCACTGTGCTGACCCGGCAGAGCGTAAGCGTGGCGGCGGCAGGCGAGCTGGGGGAGAAGCGCGGGGCGCGGGACGGAGAGCAGCCGTCTGTGGTGCTGCGGCTGGCCGCCCCGGGAGAGCGGCTATGGGATATCGCAAAGGCCTACGGCACCACCCGGGAGGAGATCCGTCTGGCCAACGCTCTGGAGGAGGACGAGGCGCCGGAGCACACCATGCTGCTCATACCGCGGGTGCGCTGAACAGGGCTGACGCCGCAGAATGGGGAGAGGAATACCTCTCCCCATTTTACGTATATTTCCGGAGACTTGCTCATAGCCTGTAAGGAAAATACCGGCTGACCAATGAAGGCCGAAGGAGGAGTCAACGTGGAAGACCGCAAGATCTATGAGGATATCGCCCTCCGGACCGAGGGGGACATCTATATCGGCGTGGTAGGGCCGGTGCGCACGGGCAAATCCACTTTCATCAAGCGCTTTATGGAGACCATGGTCATCCCCAACATCGAAAATGTCTACCGCCGGGAGCGCGCCCGGGACGAGCTGCCCCAGAGCGGCTCCGGACGCACCATCATGACGGCGGAGCCCAAATTCGTGCCCGAGGAGGCGGTCAGTCTCGACATGGAGGCGGGGGGGACCCTGCGCCTGCGGATGATCGACTGCGTGGGCTATATGGTGGACGGGGCGGCCGGCCATCTGGAGGGAGAGACCGAGCGCATGGTGACCACCCCCTGGTTCCCCCAGGAGATCCCCATGGCGGAGGCAGCGGAGATCGGCACCCGCAAGGTCATCGCGGAGCACTCCACCATCGGTATCGTGGTCACCACCGACGGCACGATCACCGACATCCCCCGGGAGGGCTATCTTGAGGCGGAGGGGCGGGTCATTCAGGAACTGAAGGAGCTGGGCAAGCCCTTTCTTGTGCTGCTCAACTCCGCCCAGCCCAACTCCGAGCGGGCCCGGGCCATCCGGACGGACATCGCCCAGCGGTACGACGTGACCTGTGTGGCGTGCAGCTGTCTGGAGCTGGGGAAGGAGGAGATCGGCGAGATCCTGAAGAACGTGCTCCACGAGTTCCCCCTGAAGGAGCTGGATCTGTTCCTGCCCCCGTGGGTGGACGCCCTCCCCCAGGAGCACCCCATCAAGGCGGCCCTGTACGACGCCATACGGGCGGGGGCGAAGGGGCTGCAGAGGATCCGTGATGCGGAGGGGGCCGTGGCGCGCATGGCAGCCTGTGAACAGGTCTGTGAGGCGCGGCTGCGCTCCATCGATCTGGGCACCGGGATGGCCCAGGCGGTGCTGGAGCTGCCCCGGGCGCTGTTCTATCAGACCGTCTCCCAGCAGTCGGGCTTTGAGATCGCCGATGACGGTGATCTCATGGGGCTGTTGACCCGGCTGGCCAAGGTAAAGTCGGAGTACGACAAGGTGGCCGACGCCCTGCGCGAAGTGGAGGAGACGGGCTACGGGATCGTGGTGCCCTCCATCGACTCCCTTGTGCTGGAGGAGCCGGAGATTGTCCGCCAGGGGGGACGGTACGGCGTGCGGCTGAAGGCCAGCGCCCCGTCTATCCATATGATCCGGGCGGACATCGAGACCGAGGTGTCCCCCATCGTGGGCAGCGAGAAGCAGAGCGAGGAGATGGTCCACTATCTGCTGCAGGAGTTCGAGGGGGATACCAGCAAGATCTGGCAGTCCAACATCTTCGGCAAGTCCTTCTACGAGCTGGTGGGGGAGGATCTGAACGCCAAGGTCAAGCGTATGCCGGAGGACGCCCGGGCCAAGCTGCGGGAGACCCTGCAGCGCATCATCAACGAGGGCTCCGGCGGCTTGATTTGCATTATTCTGTAAATTTGGCGGGAGATGCGGGCATTCAGGGACAATATGTGTGCAAAACCGGAAAAATTTCGGACGTTTTGTCGGCGATCGATGAGATCCCATTGACATTTTGCGGCATATCATTACAATAAGAAAGACCGGCCGCACGAAGCGCCGGAAATTGCGCTGCATCCTCTGCGGGAGGAGCGGCAGCAGGAGGTAAATCAAATATGTCAAACGCGAACGTCGATCCCAAGGTGGGCCGTCTGGCCCGCATGGCCCTGCTGATGGCCATCATCATTCTGCTCACCTTTACGCCCCTGGGCTACATCACTCTGCCCTTCATCGCAGCCACCACCATTCAGATGCCGGTGATCATCGGCGCGGTGATGATGGGCCCCGTCTCCGGCCTGGTGCTGGGGCTGGCCTTCGGCCTGTCCGCCCTGTGCAAGGTGCTGATGATGCCGGGGGCCGACCCTGTGGCCACCCTGATCCTGAACGCCAACTTCTTCCTGTACGCCTTCATCGCCATCGTGCCCCGGGCGCTTATGGGCTGGCTCAGCGGTCTGCTGTTCGCGGGGCTGAATAAAACCCCACTGAAGGAGAAGAAGCGCCGCATCGTCTCTTACGGCATCACCGGCTTTGCCGGCTCCATGCTGAACACCGTGCTCTATCTGGGCTCTCTGTGGCTCATGGCCAGCAGGTTCGTGGCCGAGGCCTACGCCATGGATATCAGCGGCGTGGGCGCCATGGTCATGACCGTCGCCACCACCGCCGGCATTCCGGAGGCCGTTGTCTCCTGCGTGGTCGTGGCCGCCGTGTGCCGCGCCCTTCAGGCGCTGGAGCGCGGCAAGTGAATATCCGACACCCCCTTGGCCCGGCCAAGGGGGTGTTTTTGTGACGAAGTTAAAAAAGCATGAAAGTTTGCCCGAACATATGGCAATCCGCTCTGTCATCGGGTATAATCGGAACGAGGCTTCCTCCGCGGCCGGACAGGGGGCGGAGAAGCAGACAGAAAGGGACGATGAGCAATGCCGACGAACCAATACGAAAGCCCGCTGGCCTCCCGCTACGCCAGCGATGAGATGCTGTACCTGTTTTCCGCCGATAAGAAGTTCTCCACCTGGCGCCGCCTGTGGGTGGCCCTGGCCCGGGCGGAAATGGAGCTGGGTCTGCCCGTGACGCAGGAGCAGGTGGATGAGCTGGAGGCCCATATCACCGATATTGACTATGAGCGGGCCGCCCAGTGGGAGAAGAAGCTGCGCCACGACGTGATGGCCCATGTACATACTTACGGGGAGCTGTGCCCCAAGGCCATGCCGATCATTCATCTGGGGGCCACCAGCTGCTACGTGGGGGACAACACCGATGTGATCCTCATGCGGGAGGGGCTGGAGCTGGTGCGGGACAAGCTGGTGCGGGTGCTGGCCAGTCTGGCAAAGTTCGCCGACGAGTATAAGGCCATGCCCACCCTGGGCTTTACCCACTTTCAGGCGGCCCAGCTAGTCACCGTGGGCAAGCGGGCCACTCTGTGGATGAACGAGCTGCTCATGGATCTGGAGGAGGTGGAGCACCGCATCTCCACCCTGAAGCTGCTGGGCTCCAAGGGCACCACCGGCACCCAGGCCTCCTTCCTGGAGCTGTTTGAGGGTGACCACGAAAAGGTGAAGCTGCTGGAGGAAAAGATTGCCAGGGAAATGGGCTTTACAGCCGTTGTCCCCGTAAGCGGTCAGACCTATTCCCGCAAGATGGACTACAACGTGCTGTCCACTCTGGCCGGTATCGCGCAGTCTGCCAGCAAGTTTGCCACCGACCTGCGTCTGCTGTGCCACCTGAAGGAGGTAGAGGAGCCCTTTGAGAAGAACCAGATCGGCTCCTCCGCCATGCCCTATAAGCGCAACCCCATGCGCAGCGAGCGTATCTGTTCTCTGGCCCGGTATGTGATCGCCGACGCCAACAACCCCGCCGTCACCGCCGCCACCCAGTGGTTCGAGCGCACGCTGGATGACTCCGCTAACAAGCGCATCGCTGTGCCCGAGGCGTTCCTGGCGGTGGACGCCATCCTGAATATCATGCTGAATGTATCCTCCGGGCTGATCGTCCATCCCAGGGTCATTGAGCGCCATGTGATGGAGGAACTGCCCTTCATGGCCAGCGAGAACATCATGATGGATGCCGTCAAGCGGGGGGGCGACCGGCAGCAGCTGCACGAACACATCCGCGTGCTGTCTATAGAAGCGGGAAAGAATGTAAAGGATCTCGGACTTACAAATAACCTGATCCAGCTGATCGCCGCCGATCCCTTGTTCGGCATGACGGAGCAGGAGCTGACCGCCCATCTGGAGCCCGCCCGCTACATCGGCCGCTGCCCACAGCAGGTGGAGGAGTTCCTGGCCGACTGCATCGGACCCGTTCTGGAGCGTTATCCCCGGGCGCTGGCGGGAAAAGAGACTGAGCTTAAGGTTTGAGCGGAGGAGAGAACATGAAAAAAAGAGACTTCAGCGGCTGTCTTGCGGCCGGCATTACGGCATTTCTTGTTCTTGCCGGGGCGATCTTGTTTTTCTTCGGGATCTTCCACTGGAGCGCTCTGATGAAGTTTCTGGATCAGCTGAGCTACATCCTGCGTCCGGTTTTCTATGGAATGGTGCTGGCTTTCCTTCTGCTTCCCATCCAGCGGGGGATCAGCCGACTGCTGCTGAACCTGTCGGGACAGAAGCAGTCCGCAGCAGAGGCCGGAAAGGGGCTGCTCTTTCTGGCCACCGTGCTCAGTCTGGTTTTTGCGGCGCTTGTGCTGTATCTTCTCCTGTACCTGGTGCTGCCGGAGGTCTACCGCAGTCTGAAGGGGCTGGTTTTGGCCTTCCCCGGGTATTTTGACCGGATGCAGACCATGCTCTCCGGCTTTTTCGAGAACAATCCGGAGATCCAAAACGCCGTGATGGCTTACTACGACAAGGTTGCCGCCGGCTTGGAGAGCTGGTTCAATGCGGAACTGCTGCCCAATTTCGAGTCCCTCAGCGGCACGCTGAGCTGGCTGCGGCAGAGTCTGCTGCCCAATGTGACCGGGGTGATGACCAACGTCTCCGCCATGGTGCTGGGGCTGCTGTATCTGCTGAAGGACCTGCTGGTGGCGGTGATCGTTTCGGTTTATCTGCTCATGCGCAAGGACACCTTCGCGGCCCAGAGCAAAAAGCTGGTCTACGGTGTTTTCCCCACCAGATGGGCCGACCTGATCGTAGAGGAGACCAGAAGGGCCTATCGTATCCTCAGCGGTTTTATCAACGGAAAGCTGCTGGACTCGCTGATCATCGGGCTGATCGCTCTTGTCTGCTGCAATCTGTTCAAGTTCCCCTATCCGGCGCTGCTGGCCACGATCATCGGCGTGACCAACGTCATCCCGTTTTTCGGGCCCTTTATCGGGGCGATCCCCTGCGCCATGCTCATCTTTTTGGTCAGTCCCGTCCAGTGCCTGTATTTTATCTTTTTCATCTTTGTTCTCCAGCAGTTTGACGGCAACATTCTGGGGCCCAAGATCCTGGGGGAATCCACCGGACTGGCGTCCTTCTGGGTGCTGTTCTCCATCCTGCTGTTCGGCGGCCTGTTCGGGTTTGCAGGCATGGTGCTTGGCGTGCCGGTATTTGCTATGATCTACAGCGTGGTGTCCCGACTGGTGGCAAGAGGGCTGAAGAAGCGCGGACTGCCGGTGGATACGCGGTCCTATATGGGGGTGACCCCGCCCATGGCGGCGGAGAAGTCCACCCAGCCCGTGGAAAAGAATTGACCACATCAAGATAACGAGGGCCGCTCCCCTGATGCATCTCAGGGGAGCGGCCCTTATTTTGTCAGAGCATGCGTGGATGCCGCCCGGTCACTGGTCGAAGGCGGGATTGGTCAGGTACACATTTTTGGTATCCATCCGCTCCTTACACAGGCGCAGGCACTCGCCAAAGCGCTGGAAGTGTACGATCTCTCGCTCCCGCAGGAAGCGGATCACGTTGTTAACGTCCGGGTCGTCGGACAGACGGAGAATATTGTCGTAGGTCACGCGGGCCTTTTGCTCTGCTGCCATATCCTCCGTCAGATCGGCGATCACATCGCCGGTACACTGGATCGAGCCTGCGGACCAGGGGAAACCGGAGGCGGCAGTGGGGTAGACACCGGTGGTGTGATCCACGAAGTAAGGCGCAAAGGCGGCGTTTTCCCGCACCTCTTTGTCACTCAGATTCCGGGTCAGCTGGTGCACGATGGACGCCACCATCTCCATGTGGCCCAGTTCTTCGGTGCCGATATCGGTCAGCAATGCCTTTGCCTCTTCATAAGGCATCGAATACCGCTGGGACAGGTAGCGCATGGACGCGCCCAGTTCGCCGTTCGGTCCGCCGTACTGGCTGATGATGAAGGCCGCCAGCTTAGGGTTCGGGGTGGCGATCCTGACTGGGAACTGGAGCTTTTTCTCGTAAATAAACATACTCACTTCACCTCGCTCTGCCGGAAATTCCAGGGCCACGGATCGTTCAGCCAGCGGTAGGCGCCGAAATTGACCGCGGAGTCCTTCATCAGCGGGCCGTTTGCCTCCTCATAGGCGGCCCTTGCGCTGCGCTCCAAGGCTACATACTGCCTGAAAAGCTGAAATGCCTCCTCGTCCTCCGGGTGGGTATCCAGATAGATCCCCAGCTCCAGCACCACAAATTCCAGTGCCTGAAGCTCTGTAAGCGGGTCGGAGGGCAGAGCGCTGCCCTCTGTCTTCAGATGGAAGGGGAGGTTCAGCCCCGGAAACAGGGTGCCGCTGCTGAGGGCGTCGTTCTGGTCGTACTTCTGGGGTGTATTCTGCTGGAACGGAACATAGGGAACGGCCAGGGGCGCGCAGGCGGGCATGGTCCCGCAGCGGTCCGGGCAGTTGGAGGCTGTCCCGCCGTTGTTGTTATTCAATGGAGATCCCTCCTTGGATGGATTGAGCCAAACAGGCTCAGTCCATCCTATGCCGGGCTGTGCTCACGGCTACGGGGAGGGGAACGACATGGGACGGGAGTGCGGCAAAAAAGCGGCGCCCCCCCCGATATCTGACGATGGTTATGGGCAGATGGGCGGAAAAATTTTTCATAAGATGTCCCGCGGGCCCATAGGGTTGCTTGGGGGGTGGGGCGATGAGCAGGCGTTTCCGGGCGGTTGTCCTCCTGTGGGTATTATCTGCGGGGGCGGCGGCTTTGCTTTGCAGGCCCGCGAAAGAGGCCATGGCTGCGGAGCGGCTGAGCGGGATGCTGTGCCCCGTCCGGCTGGTGCTGGACGCGGGCCATGGGGGAGAGGACGGCGGGGCGGTCTCCCTGACCGGGATGCCAGAGAGCCAGATCAATCTGGCCATCACCCTGCGGCTGGAGGATATTCTCGCCTTCTGCGGCGTCCCCTCTCAGGCGCTTCGCCGGGAGGATATTTCCCTTTACAGCGAAGGAGCGGCAACACTTCGGGAGAAAAAGGTCTCCGACCTACACAACCGGGTGGCCGAGATAGAGCGGGAGGAGAACACGGTTCTGGTCAGCATCCACCAGAACAGCTTTCCTCAGGGGAAATACCGGGGCACGCAGGTGTTTTATGCGCCGACAGAGGGCTCGCAGGAACTGGCAGAGCAGGTGCAGCAGGCGGTGCGGGAAACGCTCCAGCCGGAGAACGACAGGCAGGCGAAGCTCATCCCGGACACGGTCTACCTGATGAACCACATCACCTGCCCCGCCATTCTGGTGGAGTGCGGCTTTCTCACCAACCCGGGGGAGGAGGCCATGCTGCGCACGCCGGAATACCAGACGAAGCTGGCAACGGTGCTGACCTGTGCCCTTATGCGCACGCTGGACTGAACATTTACTTTTCCCGGGAAATCTGATACAATGGCACCAAAGAACTGTGCCCGCTGGGCGGCAAGGAGCAGAGCATGAAGGCAAAGACGGTATTTTACTGCACCGAGTGCGGCAACGAGACCCCGAAGTGGCAGGGGAGATGCTCCGCCTGCGGCGCCTGGAACACCATCGTTGAGCGTCCTGCAGAGAAGCCCACGAAAAAATCTTCATCCGGCATTTCCAGAGCGTCCGGGATCGGCGGCGGGATAAACGTCCCGAAAGCCATGACCGAGATCCAGCTGGATGACGAGCTGCGCTTCTCCACTGGCATGGGAGAGCTGGACCGTGTTCTGGGCGGCGGTGCGGTGAAGGGCTCTCTGGTACTGGTGGGCGGCGCGCCGGGCATCGGCAAGTCCACTCTGATGCTGCAGATCTGCGACAACCTGTCCCGCTTTGCCAAGGTGCTGTACGTATCCGGCGAGGAGTCGGAGCGGCAGATCAAGCTGCGGGCCCAGCGGCTCCGGGTAAGAGGGGAGGGGCTGTATCTTCTGTCAGAGACAGAGCTGGAGCGCGTGACGGACGCGGTTCACGAATCTGCCCCGGATATCCTGATCGTGGACTCCATCCAGACCCTGTACCACGGGGACGTGTCCTCGCCCGCCGGCAGCATCAGCCAGGTGAAGGAGTGCACCATGGCCCTGATGCAGCTGGCCAAGGGGGAGGGGCTGACCGTCTTTGTCATCGGCCACGTGAACAAGGAGGGCTCCATCGCCGGGCCCAAGGTGCTGGAGCATATGGTGGACTGTGTGCTGTACTTCGAGGGCGACCAGCACACCAGCTACCGTATCCTGCGGGCGGCCAAAAACCGCTTCGGCGCCACCAACGAGATCGGTGTGTTCGAAATGGAGGATGTGGGTCTGACCGAGGTGCCAAACCCCTCGGAGGCCCTGCTGGCGGGACGGCCGGAGGGGGCTCCCGGCACCTGCGTCACCTGCGTGATGGAGGGCAACCGCCCCGTCCTGGCGGAGATCCAGGCGCTGGTGGTGCCCTCGGCTTACGGCAATCCCCGCCGGGTGAGCAACGGCATGGACTACAACCGGGCCATGCTGCTGCTGGCTGTTCTGGAAAAGCGGGGCGGACTACTGGTCAGCAGCTGCGATGCCTATTTCAATGTGGTCAACGGCCTGTCCCTGGACGAGCCTGCAGCCGATCTGGCGGCCATTCTGGCGGTGGCCTCCAGCTTCCGTGACCGGGTGGTGCCCAACGATCTGGCCGCCATCGGAGAGGTGGGCCTGACCGGCGAGCTGCGGGCGGTGAGCGCCCTGGGCCAGCGGCTGAGCGAGGTGCGCCGCCTTGGTTTTACCAAATGCCTGATCCCCAAACGGGTGCAGGGACGGCTTGTCCCGCCGGAGGGGCTGGAGCTGATTCGGGTATCCAACATCCGGGAAGCTCTGGCGGCGATCCTGTGACAGGATGGGGAAGTGACAGACGCCTTCTCCAAGCATAAGGGAACAGCGCCCCGGCTGCCGGCGGCAGTCGGGGCGTCCGGTGTGGCCCGCCCTGGCCGTCTGCGTCAGAAAATGGACCCCGAAGTGCAGGTTTGGGGCTTGCATTTTTGAATTGCTTGTGGTAGACTACGAACGTTGGAGTCAGGGGCGTCCGGGGCGTTCTGCCCTTATGAATCCTTCTGATTTCTGTATCCGGGTGTAGCGCAGTTGGTAGCGCGCATGGTTCGGGACCATGAGGCCGTGGGTTCAAATCCCGCCACTCG
>CAKUHV010000009.1 GCA_934659445.1 uncultured Oscillospiraceae bacterium
CGGCCTTCGCCGCGATCTCCGTGATCTTCTTCATCTCATGGGCCTGTGCGATCTCAATGTCTGTTTTGAATTCCATTGTCGTATCCTTTCTTGTTCTTCGGTAATATCTCCCCGCGGCCTGCAAAGGACGGGGAGGCGGGAAACTCAGCCCTTCATCCGGGCCAGCATGAACCGGCCCTCGCCGGTCAGGGCGATGCCCTTATCCTTCGGGTCTTCGATCAGCAGCCCTTCCTCTGCCTTCAGCTCCACGGTCTCACCGTTGGCATAGACGCTGCCGCTGCCCTCGCCGCAGTACAGCAGAAGGGTGTCTGCGCCCTGAGCGATGAGATTCAGGCTCTCGCCCGTTACGCTGAGGGCCTGAAGACTGCCCTCGGCCCTGCCCTTGCGCAGCATCAGGTTGAAGTCTACGCAGCGGCCCCAGGAGTGGGTGGCCGCGCCGCCGTCAAAGCAGTGGATCTCATAGGGGTTCAGGGTGATGATCTCGCCGCCGTCGTGCTGCAGCCGGATGGGCCGGTCAAACACGGACAGCCAGCGCTGATAGTCGGGCAGGGGGGTGTAATCCGACTCGTCCAGATCCGCCGTTGCGGAGCTGACCCGCCAGAGAAAGTCCCGGTCGGCGTACACCGCGCCCTTGGGGGCGATGGCGACCTGTATGGTCTTTCCGCCGGACCAGTGGCTGACCACATAGTCCGCAGATGTCAAGTGGGTAAGGCGCATAGCCAAAACCTCCTTCAAAAGAAGCGCCCCCGCGGCGCCCGGCCGCGGGGGCACCCTCAATCGTTCTGAAACTGATTACAGGGTTTTGAGGATCTCCTCGTAGATCTCGTCGGCCAGAGGCAGTGCCTTGGCCAGGATGGCCTCGCCCTTGCCGCGGGCCTCGGTGACAAAGGCCTCGTCATTGACGCCGCCGATGTTGATCAGCACGTTCAGCCACGCGCCCTGGATGCCGGCCTTCAGACTGAGGGCGGCGCAGCCAAAGTCGCTGGCGGCGCTGGTGTTGTAGCCGCCCAGCATATCCTTGATGATCAGCAGGGCCTGATAGGTGACCTCCATGACCTCCAGCGGGGTCTTGGTGCAGCCCTTCAGGGCCTCCTGCATGGCGGCCTTGCGGGCGGCCTTCTCCTCGTCGGTGTTCTTGGGCATGGCGAACACGGCGGACACGGCGTTGAACGCCTCGGTGTCCCGGTCGATGATGTCCACGGCCTGCTCCTTCAGGACCAGGGCCTTCTGCTCCATCTCCTTGGCCTTCTCCTCATACTCGGCCCATTTTTTGCGGCCGGTGGTGAAGTTGCAGACCATGGCGGTCAGCGCGGCGCCCAGGGCGGCCTCCAGCGCGGCCACGGAGCCGCCGCCGGGGGCGGGCTCTTCCGAGGCGGTGGTGGCGACGAACTGGGTAACGGTCATATCAGCTAATTTCATTCTTTGCTCCTCCTTGGTGTCGCGGGGATCACTCCATCTCGATGATGTGGTACTCCATCACCTGGTTGTGGCAGTCGAAGTCCTTGGCCTTCAGATAGAACTCGGCGCAGTCGATCAGCGCCTTGCCGGGGGTCAGACCAACGATCTCGCTGTCCACCACATAGGTGCCGTAGCGCTCGGCCAGAGTCTTGATCATCTCGTACACCACGTACAGGGGGGTGTCCTCGTAGTTGACCATGTTCATGGAGACCTGGGCGATGCCCCGGTCCTCCAGCATGAAGCCCATGGCCTTGCAGCTGCGGAAGCCGCCGGAGGAGGCGCGGATGACCTTGGCGATCTTCTTGGCGATGTTCACGTCAGAGGTGGCCAAGTTGACGTTGAAGGCCACCAGAGGCATACGGGCACCGATGGCGGTGATGCCGGCGGTGGGGTGGATCTTGCGCTCGCCGAAGTCGGGAGCCCAGTCGGGCTGCAGGAGCTTCTCGGGCATACCCTCGAACTGGCCCTTGCGGCAGGTAGCCAGATTGCGGCGCTCGGGACGGGTGGCGGAGTCCTCATACAGGAAGGAGGGGATCTTCAGCTCGTCCCAGATGCGCTGGCCCAGACGCTTGCTGATTTCCACGCACTCCTCGACGGTCATGTTCATGGTGGGCACGAAGGGGATCACGTCGGTGGCACCCATACGGGAGTGCTCGCCGTGATGCTTGTTCATGTCGATGACCTCGGCGGCCTTCTTGGTCAGCTGGAAGGCGCACTCCTCAACAGCGGCGGGGTCACCCAGCAGGGTGAACACGCAGCGGTTGTGGTTGCCGTCGGTCTGGGCGTCGAACAGGGTGCAGCCGGGCACGCTCTTGGCGACTTCCACCAGGGCGTTATAGGCGGCCTCGTCCTTCTCCTTGGAGCAGCTGAAATTGGGGATGCACTCGACAAGCTTGGTAGCCATAAAATTTTTCCTCCTATTAGTGTTGTTGGGTTTAGGATCTCCTGTCTCCTTTTATTTGACCCCCGCCCCGGCCGGGGGCGGGAGCCATGAAAGGGAGACGGGGCTTGTTGATGGAACGTAGTTCAGACTCAGCCAACGAAGTTGGGCACGAAGAACTTGATGAAGGCGATGGTCTGGGGCTGATAGATGATGTCCACCAGGAAGGCGCCCACGATGGGCACGATCATGAAGGCCCGGCGGGACATACCGTACTTCTCGGTCACGGCGGTCATGTTCACGATGGCGGAGGGAGTGGCACCCAGGCCGTGGCCGCACAGGCCGGAGCACATGACAGCGGCGTCATAGTTCTTGCCCAGGACGCGGAACACTACGAAGTAGGCATACAGGGCCATAACGACCACCTGAACAGCCAGGATGACCAGCAGGCCGCCCAGCAGGCCGGTCAGCTCCCACAGCTTCAGAGTCATCAGAGCCAGGGACAGGTAGAGGTTCAGCATCACGTCGCCGATGCCGTCCACCAGGGGGAAGCTGAACTTATAGAGGTTGAACTTGTCGTTCAGGTTACGCAGGATCACGGCGATGAACATTGCGCCCACGTAGGTGGGGAAGTCCATGTCGATCAGCTTGCCGACCCAGCCGGCCACTATGGTGCCGAGGGCCATGCAGATGATGATGGCGGCCACGTTCTTGATCACGTCCAGGCCGGTCAGCTTCTCGCCGTGGCCGGCGTTGATGCTCTCGATGTCATCATAAGAGGTGGTGTCCTCCTCGGGCTTCAGCCCGTTCTTCTCGATCAGCCGGCGGGCCAGGGGGCCGCCCAGCAGAACGCCGGAGATCAGGCCGAAGGTGGCGGCGGCGGCGCCTACGGTGGTGCCGGCGCTGTAGCCCATGGTCTCAAAGGTGCCGCCGTAAGCGCCGGCAGCGCCGTGGCCGCCGATCATGGAGATGGCGCCGCACAGCAGGGCGTAGGGAGCGGGCACGTTCACAACGGAGCCCACGCCGATGGCCAGAGCGTTCTGGATGACGGAGATGATACAGGCCATCAGCCAGTAGATCACCAGCATCACGCCGCCCTTCTTCAGCAGCTTAACGCTGGCACCCAGACCCACGGTGGTGAAGAAGGCCAGCATGAAGGGGGACTGGAAGGTGTTGGTGAAGTCAAAGGTAAAGCTGCCGGACTGATGGCCGGCAAAGGTAACGAACATGAACAGGAAACCGCCGACCACGGGGGCGGGGATGCAGTACTTGCCGAGGAAAGAGACCTTGTTGCGGACAAAATAGCCGAGCAGCAGCAGCACGGCGGCCATAGCCAGAGTCATGACCGAGTCAGCTTTGATATGCAGCACATTCTCTACGGTTTCAAAAGACATTGAATGATTCCCTCCTATTTCTTTATCTCACTTGCGGCGCCTCCCGCGGCCGTCGGGAAGGCGCCATCCCTATCTCGGGGCGCATCGGCCCCTCACGCTGTCCAGTATAGACAGGGGGTATCTAAGAAACGTCTAATTTTGACGCAGGGGCGGGCAAAGGGGCGGACCGCCCCGAAAAAACGGGGGAAAAACGGAGCGGGCGGCCCCTCCCGGGACAGGGAGGGCCGCCCGCAGCGCCCGAAAATGTCGGCTGTATGGATAGAACAGGTGTCAAAAAAGCGTCTAATTTGTGTTTTTGTTCTTTAGACGCCGATGTGCAGCGGCGTCTAAAGATGCAGCGTCATCCCGAGGCAGTGACCGATGTCACTGCCGTGGGAATCCGTATCTGACCTGTTTGGGAATACGGATTGCCGCGCCAGTATGCGAACTGGCTCGCAATGACCTCATCTGAAACGGCTCCCGTTTACTCCGCCATAAAGTGCTTGTTCTTGCTGTACAGCTCGCTGGCCCGGTAGCGCTGGCGGGAGGAGATGTTGCTGCGCAGGCTGTCGGCCAGCAAAGTGGCCTCGTACACGTCGGGCACCCCAGGCAGAGAGCGGACGCCCTGGCGGGCGTAGCTCTCGGGGGAGTAGGGCAGCAGTTTTTCCAGCTCCGGGCTTTTCAGCTGCTCCAGCTCCAGCCGCAGGCGGATGTGCATCTGGGCGAAGTTGAGGATGACCCCCTCCAGGGGGGAGGCCAGCTTCTTCTGGCTGTCGATCGCATCGCTCAGGCTGGCCGCGCAGCCGTCCCAGTCGTCGTCCTGGGCCTGATAATAGGCGGTATAGGCCGCGGCGGCGGCCCGGCCCCACAGCTCGCCGGTGTGCCGGGCGTGGTCCCACCCCTGCCGGAACAGCTGCCGGGCCAGCTGATGGTCCTCCAGAAGAAAGGCCGCCCGGCCATAGTGGACAAAGACCCACACCTTGCCCGGCCAGTCGCCGCCGGCCAGCAGGGAAAGGGCGCGCTTGTAGCAGCTGCACGCCTGGGCGTAGTCGTTTTTCTGCCGGAGGATGCGTCCGGTGTCGCACCAGGCGGCGGCCAGCTGCACCCGTACACCCGGGGTCTGGGGCAGCTTTTCCAGGGTCTCCAGCGCCTCGTGCAGGTAGTACTCCGCCTTGTCGTACTCCCCTCGCAGGCAGAAGCAGCTGCCCCGCAGCCGCTGGAATCGGGCCTGGGCGGCGGCGTCCTTCCCCCGGCTGAGCAGCCGGGCCCCCGTGGCGGTGTACCGCTCGGCCAGCTCCGGCTCCTGCCGGAGGATGGCACTGCTGGCCAGCAGATAGCACGCCTGCACCATGGGGGCGGCGTCCCGCTCGTCGGCGGAGCCGCTCAGCCCGCCCAGCAGGCTGACGGCCCGCTCTGTCTCGCCCTGGAACAGGAAGATGCGCCCCTGGATCAGCTGAAGCTGATTCTCCAGCCGGTCCACCGCCTGCCCGCCCCGCTGCTCCCACAGCTGGGACAGCCGGGCGCGGCACTTCTCCGCCCCCTGCAGCAGCTGCTCGGCACTGTGCTCAGAGGGATGCTCCTCGCCGGACAGGGGGAAGGGCTCGAACCGGTGGGCGCTCTCCAGCTCCAGAGCGCGCACTTGATAGATCAGGGACTGAAGGGGCTGCTGGGCCAGCGCGAAGTGCCGGGCCAGACGGCGGCAGGCGCCGCTGTCCGCCGCCCCCTCGTCCTCCAGCAGCTGGGCGGCCCGGCGGTGCAGAAGCTGCCGCTGCTCCATGGGGGTGCGGGCATACACCAACTCGCGGATTCGCTGGTGGCTGAAGGAATAGACCGGACCGCGGCCGCCCCGGTGCTCCTCCAGAATGCCCCGGCGCAGCAGGGCGTCCAGCCCCTCGGCCAGCTGGCGGTCGTCCCGGTCCATTAGCTCCAGCAGAGTGCCTACGTTTACCGGCCGGTCGAACAGCGCCACCAGCTCCGCCGCCTGCACCGCGCTGTCAGGCAGGCCGGACAGCCGCTCCATCAGCACATCGCTCATAGAGCGCAGGATGGCCTCCACATCGCCGCCCCGGCGGTAGGAGCGGGTCAGCTCGCTGAGCAGATAGAGGTTGCCCCCCGTCTCCCGGTAGAACTGGGCGGACAGCTTTTGGGCCGTCTCCTCTCCCAGCTGGCGGGAGAGCATGGCCTGGGTCTCGTTCAGGGTGAGGGGGTGCAGCTGCTGGCGGCGCAGCAGGCCGTCGGCCTCCAGCTCGTCCAGACAGCGCAGGGTGCTCTCCGGCGCGTGGTCCCGACAGGTGAGCACGGCCATCAGGCCGCCCCCCTCCAGCCGGCGCAGCACCGCATCGGTCAGCCGCAGACTGTCCGCCCCCATCCACTGCAGGTCCTCGATGACCAGCAGGGTGCGGCGGCGGCGGGTGACCACGGAGAACAACAGCAGCACCGCGTCCTCCAGACTCTGGTCATACCGCCGCAGGGCCTTTTCCGACTGGTGGGCGGGCTGCTCTCCCTCCTCCCGGAAGATGGAGAAGCTCTGCCCCAGCTGGGCCCGCAGGTACATGGGAAGGACGATCTGCTCGTTCTCCATGAACTGCCACAGCTCCACCATGATCCGGTCCCACAGGGCAAAGGGGTTGGAGTCCCGCACAGGCAGACAGTCGCAGTGGATGGTCAGCAGCTCCGCCTTGTCGCTGGCCCGCAGGAAGTAACCGATCAGCTCGCTCTTGCCGGAGCCACCCTCGCCGATCAGAAGCTGGGAGCAGCGGCGGGTGTCGCCGGCGGCGAAGGAGTTCACCGCCGCGCGCAGACGGGCATAGGCGTCCTCCCGCCCGATGGGGACGTCTGCCGTCTCCTCGTCCCCCTGGGTGCTGTCATTCCACTGGTTCATGATGCGGTAGTACAGCATGGTGGTGTCTTCCATGGGGGCGGCGCCCAGATCCTCCGACAGCTGCTCCTTCAGCCGCTGGTACACCTGGGCCGCCTTGCTGTACTTGCGCATATCCTGATAGCAGGTCATCAGGAATACGGCGGTCTCCTCGTCATAGGGGTCCTCCCGCAGATACTCCTGGGCCTGACGCACGGCCTCCTCCAGGTCGCCCCGCTCTCTGGCCGCCCCGGCCAGATCGGACAGGCGGCCCAGATACTGCTCGTGCAGCTTCTCCCGGGTGCGTACCAGCCACTCCTCAAAGCTCAGAGCGTGCTTGACGCCGAAGCCCTGAAGGAAGGGACCGCGGTAGGCGGAGAAGTCCCCCTGACGCACAAAGCGGTCATAGTCGCTGTCCAGCTCCCACTGGGTATTCACCGTGACCAGCGACTTCTGGGGGGACAGCAGAAAGTCGCCCCCCAGACTCTTTTTCAGGGTGTACAGGGCGTTGCGCAGGTTCTTCAGCCCCGTGGCCTCGTCGCAGCTCTCCCACAGCAGGGCGATCAGCTCCTGCCGGGTGGCGCTGCGGCGCACGACCATATAGTACAGCAGGGCCTCCGCCCGCTTGAAGGGCAGGGCCACCGGCCGGCCATCCAGCTCGATGGCCGGCGTCTGGAACATGGTGATTTTCAGCATAGGACAGCACCTCCTGAGCGTTTTGCGCGCTGAGAGAGAAAATCTGCGGTTTCGGTTGCAAAAGGGGCGGGGGATTCGATATAATGTAGGCACATAGACCGCGCCCCTTCCGGAAGGGAACGCGGCGGAAAGGGAGCTGCGCCGCCATGGATACCAGAAAACTGATCCAGTCCGTCCCCAATTTCAGTGAGGGGCGGGATATGAAAACGGTGGAAAAAATCGTGGACTGCTTCCGGGCCAAGCCCGGGGTCAAGCTGCTGGACTACTCCACCGATCCGGACCACAACCGCTGTGTGGTCACAGTGGTGGGCGAGCCCCAGCCCCTGGGCCAGGCCATGGTAGAGGCCATCGGCCGCGCCGTGGAGCTGATCGACATGAACCGCCACGAGGGGCAGCACCCCCGCATCGGCTGCGTGGATGTGATCCCCTTCATCCCGGTGCGCAACTGCACCATCCGGGACTGCGACAGGCTGGCCAACGATGTGGCCCGCCAGGCCGCCCAGCGCTTCGGTCAGCCCTTCTATCTGTATGACCAGTCGGCCACCGCCCCCCACCGCAGGGAGCTGTCCAACATCCGCAAGGGGCAGTTCGAGGGGCTGGCGGAGAAGATGAAGGACCCCATGTGGGTGCCCGACTACGGCCCCCACACCATCCATCCCACCGGCGGAGCCACCGCCATCGGCGCCCGGATGCCCACGGTGTACTTCAACATCAATCTGGACACCCCCAATGTGGAAATCGCCCGGGAGATCAGCAAGCGGGTGCGCAACATCAGCGGCGGCCTGCACTATGTCAAGGCCATGGGCATCCTGTCGGAGGACCGGAATCTGGCCCAGGTGACCATGAACCTGACGGACTATACCAAAAGCTCGCTTTACTCCGTGTTCGAGATGGTGAAGATGGAGGCCCGGCGCTACGGCGTGCGGGTGGTGGGCAGCGAGGTGGTGGGCATCCTGCCCATGCAGGCCCTGCTGGACTGCGCGGAGTACTACCTTCAGATCGAGGATTTCTCCGTGGAGCAGGTGCTGGAGTTCCATCTGTAAGGAAGCGCTTTTTTCCATCATACCACGAAGGAACAGACAAAAGCAATAAAAAAGACCGTGACGGACCGGAGGCTTTTATCAACATAAGGCGCCGCCGCGCCCAATGCACCTTCGCGCTTCGCCGGATCCCTTCCGCCGGTTCTGCGTATAAAAAAGCCGCCCCGGGAGGGGCGGCCAGTTGAGGGAGACCTCACAGATATTGCGCCAAACGCAGCGGTGAGCTGCACCATTAGAATACCATACATTTCCAGAGTGTGCAAGGGGAAGGCGGTCGTTTTCCGCCTTGCGGAGGGGTGTGACAGAAAAGAAAATAATCTGAGAACAAATTGTGAAAAAATACAAAAAACTATGGCTTTTTCCTGGCGGGTTTGGTATAATACAGACATGGAAGGGGAACCCTCCCCCTCCGAAACTGACCCCCAATGAAAGGAGCGGACATTTATGAAGTATGTGTTTACGGACAAAAAGGTGACCCTGCCGGCAAAGATCCACGAATATGCCGAAAAGAAGGTTGGGAAGCTGGACCGTTTCTTTAAGGAGGACGCCACCGCCGCGATCACGTTCAGCGTGGAAAAGGAGCGGCTGAACAAGGTGGAGATCACCATCCGCTCCAGCGGTACTATTTTCCGCGTGTCCGAGAGCACCTCTGATATGCGCGCGTCCATTGACGCCGCCGTGGCCACCCTGGAGCGGCAGATCCGCAAGAACAAGACCCGTCTGGAGAAGCGCCTGCGTCAGGGCGCCTTCGACCGCACGGCGGACGCGGAGGTGACCACCTTCGCCCCGGAGGAGCCGGAGGAGGGCGAGTACGCCATCGTCCGCAGCAAGAAATTCCCCCTGAAGCCCATGACCCGGGAGGAGGCCATCCTTCAGATGAACCTGCTGGAGCACAGCTTCTTCGCCTTCCGGGATGAGGAGAACGACGGCCGCTTCGCCGTGGTGTACCACCGCAACGACGGCGGCTACGGCATCATCGAGGACGAGGAGTAACAGAAACCAAAATCGGGGGCGGCCCAGCCGCCCCCGATTTTTTACATAAGAGCGGGGCCCATGCGGAATGCATGGGCCCCGCTTATATGCGTTCGCGCTGCGCTTACTTGCCGGGGATGACCAGAGTCTGGCCGATGTAGATCAGGCTGGGGTTCTTGATGGTGCTCTTGTTGGCCTCATACAGCTCGGTCCACTTTTTGCCGGAGCCCAGCTGCTTCTGGGCGATCTTCCACAGGCTGTCGCCCCGGACCACAGTGTAGGTGGTGGTGCCGGTGGGGTCGGGAGTGGGCTCAGGCTGCGGCTCGGGCTCGGGCTGAGGCTCGGGCTTGTCGGCCACGGTCTTGATGGTGATGCGGCCCTCGGTAGAGGCATAGCCAGTGACCTTCTGGTCGGGGAAGGACTTCACATAGTTGGCCAGCACCATGTAGTCGGTCATCACATAGTCCAGCACGTTCACCGCGCCGTCGAACATGGCAAAGCCGTCGCCCAGGTCACGCAGGGTGTAGTTGTAGCCGGCCAGATTGTACTTGGCGTCCAGCTTCAGGGGCTCGTACTTGCCGGTGTCCTTGTTCAGCACCTGAACGTCCTTCACCCGGTACTCGCCGGTGGGGCCGCCCGTCCAGACGCCCTTGTCGTCCTTCTGCACGGTGCAGGGGATGGTGGCGTCGATGGTGTACTTCAGGCCGGACACCTGCAGGAAGCCGCCGCACTCCTTGGAGCCGTCCACGGCCACGTCCTTGGCGCCCCACTCCAGAGCGTCCAGCATCTGCTGGCCGGAGACGGTGAGCAGGCAGGCCACGTTGCCGAAGGTGTGGATCTCTTTGCAGGTCTTATAGGTCACCTCTCCGGTGGCCTCCTTATTGCGGATGCCGCCGCCGTTCATCACGGCGATGTCCACGTCCAGATCCATGCTGTCGAACAGGTGGTACAGGGCGTCGGCGCAGAAGTTGCCCTCGTTGGTCTCCTGCTTGCGCACCAGACGGTTGCCGTCGGCATCGTAGTTGGTCATCACGTCGGCGAAGGAGCCGATGACCTCGCCCAGCTGGGTGTCGATGTCAGAGATCCACTTGTCCTCGATGGCCTTGACCTCGGGGTCGGGGGTGACGGAGGCCAGGTCGGCGGCGGTGAGCAGCTTGGTGGTGATGGTGCCGTCAGCGGCGATGGTCATCTGGCCCAGAGCGTCCAGATAGGAGCCGGTCTGGGTGAGGATCACGGTCTCGCCGGCCTTGTCCTTGACCTCGCGGCGCTCAACGGTGGAGTGGGAGTGGCCGTCGATGAAGGCGTCCAGCCCGGTGGTGTGGGCGATCAGCTCCTCGCTGGTCCAGGGCTTGGAGGAGGGGTCGTCACCCAGGTGGCCCAGAGCGATGATGCAGTCGGGGTGGTCGTTGGCGGTCACGGCGTCGATAGCGGCCTGCACGCAGAAGTACAGATCAGAGCCGTCGTCCCCGCCGGGGATGTCGTAGATATACTCGCCCTTCTCGTTCTGGAAGTAGGAGGGGGTGGACTTGGTGAAGGACTCGGGGGTGGTGATGCCCACGAAGGCGATCTTCTTGCCCGCTACCTCGAAGATTTTCACGCCGTCCAGCACGTCGGCCACGGCCTCGCCGGTCTTGGGGTCGATCTGGAAGAAGTTGCAGGAGATGTAGGGCACCTTGCCGCCGGTGGCGACGGACAGGGCCCGGGCCATGCCGTAGTCGAACTCATGGTTACCCAGGGTGGCCAGGTCGTACCTGGCGGCCTCCATCAGCTTGACGATGGTAGCGCCCTCGTCCATGGAGCCGTAGGCGGTACCCTGGACGTGGTCGCCGGCGTCCACCAGCAGGACGTTGGTCAGGGTGTCCCGGTAGCCGGCCACGGTGGAGTACCGCAGGTCCTTGTCGATGTAGGTATGTACGTCGTTGGTGTACAGAATGGTGACAGCGTCTGCCGCGGGAGCGGCAGTGGTAACGGCCTCGTCGGCCATTGCGGGGGCGGCCAGGCTGAAGGTCGCGGCCACGGCCAACAGCAGGGCAAGGAATTTCTTCTTCATAGAATACCGCCTTTCTGTCCGTAGAAGTTTCCCGGCGTACTGTGCGCCATTGGGATACACCCTATCATAGCGGAAACGAAGGGATAATTCAAGCCGTTTTGCGTAAAATCCGGGAAAAATTAAGGAGGAATTTGGGCACAATGATGAAGAGACCGTCAACCGGAATGGGATCAGGTTGACGATTCCGCCGCCGCGCCGTATAATAAGGAGAAAAATTTTCCCCTGTGGGGGAGCGGGAGGACTTGCCATGAGTCGGGAAAAGGTGCTGGCGCTGCTGACGGAGAAGCGGGGAGAGGCCCTGTCAGGCGAGACCATGAGCCGCGGGCTGGGCATCAGCCGGGCGGCGGTGTGGAAGGCGGTGGAGGCCCTGCGGCAGGAGGGATATGTCATCACCTCCGCCCCCAACCGGGGCTACTGCCTTCAGTCTGCACCCGACCGCCTGCGGGAGGGGGAACTGAGCGCCCCTCTGGCGGACTGCCGCCTGGGTCATCCCCTGCTGTGCTTTGAGTGCATCGACTCCACCAACACCGAATGCAAGCGGCAGGCCATGGCCGGGGCCCCGGACGGGCTGGTGGCCGTGGCGGAGGAGCAGACCGGCGGCAAGGGCCGGAAGGGCCGCTCCTTCCAGTCCCCCAAAGGCGGACTGTATCTGTCCGCCCTGCTGCGCCCCGACCTGTCCCCGGCGGAGGTGACGGACATCACCGCCTGGGTGG
Organism: uncultured Oscillospiraceae bacterium; assembly: GCA_934659445.1. GTDB lineage: Bacteria > Bacillota > Clostridia > Oscillospirales > Oscillospiraceae > Lawsonibacter. The sequence goes on from CAKUHV010000009.1 coordinate 12,040, forward strand.
CGGTGGCGGTGTGCGACGGGATCGAGGCCGCCTGCGGCGTCCGGCCCAGGATCAAGTGGACCAACGACCTGGTGCTCAACGGGAAGAAGCTGTGCGGCATCCTTACGGAGATCGCCCTGGAGGGGGAGAGCCACGCCCTGGACTATCTGGTGCCCGGCATCGGTATCAACGTTGCCCAGACGCCGGAGGACTTTGGCCCGGAGCTGGCGGAGACCGCCACCTCCCTGAGCTGTGAGCTGGGCCGCCCCGTGCGCCGGGCGGAGCTGGCGGTGCAGGTCATCAAGGCTTTGGACCGGATGTACGCCGGATTCCCCCAGAACCGGCAGGCGTATCTGGACAAGTATCGGGCGGACTGCCTGACCCCCGGCAACCGGGTGCAGCTGATCACCCCCGCCTCCCGGCGGGAGGCCTATGCCGTGGAGATCGATGACCGGTTCCGGCTGGTGGTGGAGTTCCCCGACGGCACCCGTCAGGCCCTGTCTGCGGGGGAGGTCTCCGTGCGGGGGATGTACGGATACGTATAAGGAGGGGAGCTGAAGTCCCCGGAGGGCGGCGGAGGCCGGCGCGGACATATCCGGCGTTTTGACCCTTGCGCGCCGCCGCCGGGTGTGATACCCTTAAAGCGTTCTATCCCCCACGCCACGGAAAGGAGCTGTACCCATGCCCATCCGTATCCCCGATTCCCTGCCCGCCACCGCCACGCTGGAGAGCGAAAATATCTTCGTTATGACGGAATACCGGGCGTTCCATCAGGATATCCGTCCCCTGGAGCTGCTGATCCTGAACCTGATGCCCACCAAGATCGTCACAGAGACCCAACTGCTGCGCAAACTGTCCAACTCCCCCCTGCAGGTACAGGTGGAGCTGCTGCAAACCAGCAGCCACGTCTCCGCCAACACCGACGCCAACCATCTTGCCTCCTTCTATACCACCTTCGACAAAATCAAGGACCGGAAATTCGATGGCCTGATCATCACCGGCGCGCCGGTAGAGAATCTGGACTTTACCGATGTGGACTACTGGCCCGAGCTGTGCCAGATCATGGAGTGGTCCCGCACCCATGTCTATTGCACCCTCCATATCTGCTGGGGCGCTCAGGCGGGACTTTATTACCATTACGGTATCCCCAAGTACTCCCTGCCCCAGAAGCTCTTCGGCGTATTCCCCCACGTGGCCCTGAAGGCCCAATCCCCCCTGTTCCGGGGCTTTGACGATATCTTCTACGTCCCCCACTCCCGGTACACAGAAAACCGGCTGGAAGACATCCAGGGACAGCCCGAGCTGGAGGTGCTGGCCGTCTCGGAGCAGGCCGGCGTCTTTGCGGTAAAGAGCCGGGACAACCGCCGCTTCTTCATCACCGGCCACCCGGAGTACGACCCGGATACCTTGGCGCTGGAGTATTTCCGCGACCTCGACAAGGGCAAAAAGATTGCCGTGCCGGCCAACTACTTCCCCGACAACGACCCATCCAAAAAGCCCGTGGTGCACTGGCGCTCCGCCGCCCAGCTGTTCTACAACAACTGGCTGAACTACTACGTCTATCAGACCACCCCCTACGATATCCGCGATATTTAATGCTGCGATTCAGAAGGTGATCCCCATGCCCACCGACTTTTCCCGCCAGGTATACGACCTGGTGTCCCGCATTCCCGCCGGGCGGGTGGCCACCTATGGTCTGCTGGCTCTGCTGTGCGGCCGGCCCCGGGCCGGACGCATCGTCGGCCATTTGATGGCCGGCGCCCCGGAGGGGCTGCCCTGTCACCGGGTGATCTATCGGGACGGCAGACTCAGTCCCGAGGACGTCTTTGGCCCCGGCGTGCAGCGGATGCTGCTGGAGCAGGAGGGAATTCCCTTCCTCCCCGACGGACGGGTGGACACGGCCCGCTGCCTGTGGGATCCCGGGAGAATTCCCGGCCAAACCAGTTGAATATGCCTCCGCCGGTATCCCCCTCTTACGGGGCGGGATGCCGGCGGTCTTTTTTGGAAAAATTTCCCCTTGACGTTTTACGACATATGTAGTATGATTCTATTACTACAAATGTAAAAGTTCCGCGGATTCGTCCACGGGAACGGTCTGAGAGGTTCCCTATGACATTAAAACGTCTGCCCGATGCAGAGTTAGAAGTGATGAAAGCCCTGTGGGAGCTGGGGAGCGACACCCCCCGCTCCGCCCTGGAGCAGGCTCTGGCCGACTTCGGCTGGGCCGCCAACACCATCAACACCTACCTGTCCCGGTTGACGGAGAAGGGGTTTCTCTCCGTCCGCAAGGAGGGCAAAAGCAACCTGTATACCCCCCTGGTGTCCCGGGAGGACTATCTGGCCTTCGACAGCCGCTCCGTTCTGTCCCGGCTGTACGGCAGCTCCCCCACCACCTTTCTGGCCGCTCTGGCCAGAAACGGTCTGGACCGCCGGGATGTAGACCAGCTGCGCTCCCTGCTGGACCGGCTGGAGGAGGGTGGAAAGGATGACTGACTTTCTGCCCCGGCTGGCGGCCCTGTCTCTGGGGGGCGGCGGGGTCATCCTCCTTCTGCTGGCGGCAGGACAGCTGACCCGCATGAAATACGCCGCCCGCTGGCGGTGCGTGGGGTGGCTGCTGCTGTGCCTGCGGCTGGCGGTGCCCGTCTCACTGGTCTCGCTGCTCCCCGCTCAGGGGGCGCAGGCAGCCGCCCCCATTCGGCTGGATCTCCCCGCCGACCGGGTGGTTTACACCTACCAGCCGCCGGTCCGGCCCTCTCTCCCCGCCCAAGGCGGCACCACAGGCGGTGAACAGATTGCGGCTCCGGGGGGCTCCGCTGTTCCCGCCGCACCTGCGGCCCAGCAGCCCTCCGCCCCCGCCTTCACCCTCTCCCTGTCCCAGCTGCTGTTCCTTCTGTGGCTGCTGGGTGCGGCGGCGGTGCTGGTCTGGGCGGCCGTCAGCCATCTGCGCCTTCTTCGCTATCTCCGCCGCTGGGCAGGCCCGGTGCGGGAACCGGACACCCTGCGGCTGTTCAACCAGATCGGCGACCAGCTGCACCTCTGTGCCCGCCCAGCCCTGCGCCGGTGTCAGGGGCTGCAGGTGCCCATGCTCGCCGGAGTCCTCTCCCCGGTTCTCCTGCTGCCGGAGGAGGGTCTGGATCCCCAGGCCCTGCGGTACTCCATCCTCCACGAGCTGACCCACTTCCGCCGCCGGGATATCTGGCTGAAAACCCTGGCCCTGTGGGTGCGGGTCATCCACTGGTTCAACCCCCTGGTGTGGCTCATGGCCGGAGCCATTGAGCGGGACACCGAGCTGGCCTGTGACGAGGCATCCCTGGCCCAACTGCCCCGAACGGAGCACGCCGCCTATGGCCGTACCATTCTGGCCGCGGCCCAGCGGGTGAAAAACGCCCCCGCCGCTTCCTAAAGGAGGTCTACCTATGAGAGAGACATTCCCCACCTCCCCCTTCTCCACCCGTTTTTCCGGCCGGGAGGGGGAGACCCGCCTGCGCATCCAAAATATCGCCCGGGGCCAGCGCCGCCGCCCCGGTCCCCTGGTCCTTCTTGTGGCCCTGGCCGCCATTCTGTCCTGCGGCGGGCTGATCTCCTGCCGGGTGAAGGCAGAGCAGCCCATCCTGTCCCAGCTGCTGACCGACGAAATTCTGACTGATGACATTCTGAACGGCGATTCCATCCTCGCCGGGGGCGACCTGGACGGCGACGGCCAGGAGGAGGCCCTCTGCACCCCGGCCCTCGTTTATAAGCTGGGACCCGACGGCTCCCTCCGGCAGCTGAACCTGCGGAACACTGTATCCGAGCTGCTGGAGCTGGACGCGGACGCCCCCCTCAAGTTGACCTATCTGCCCGGACAGCAGAAGATCTCCGCCCAATGGTTTGGGAACCGGCGCACCTTCCCCCTGAAGGAGCTGCTGGACAACACTCGCAGCGGCCTGATCCTCTCCGCCGGGGAGGACGACCCCGAAGGTGTCACCCGCTATTTCCGGGAGGGACTGGACCTCACCGGAGACGGCACCGCCGACGACCGTATTCTGATCACCTCTTATGGCTATGAGACCAAGGACCCCTCCACCCACGCGGAGATCACTCTGGCCACGGGGGAAGTGCTGACCCTGCGCTGCTATGACCGGCCCAGCTTCTCCTCTGCCTTTCCCCTCCGGCTGTCTGCCGGCGGGCGGCAGGCTCTGGTGCTGGCTCTGTCTGACTCCACCTCCAACTACGGCTACACCCAGTACCGGGTGCTGACCGTGGAAAACGGACAGCTGGCCGAGCTCCCCCTGCCCGCCGAATCATCCGGGGCGGACACCGTATACGGCGGTCACGATGTCGCCGGGAACGGAGGGCCGGACGCTCTGCGCCTGCCCACCCTCCTGGACAAGTGGCACGGGTTTCAATGGCACACCCTCACCTGGGATGAGCAGCTCCAGACCTGGGCCGTGCAGTCCGACGGCTTCTTCACCGATTACGGTCAGGCGGCGCTGGCGGACGGCCGCACTCTCACCCTGGAGCTGCGGGGCCGGTGGACAGCGGACGATGCGCTCTATTACGACCGCGTTCAGGTGCTGGACGGGTCGGAGCTGCTCCAGACCATCACCCCCGCCTTCCCCATAGACAGCCCCCTCTGCTTCGATGCCGACACCCGCGCCCGGGCCACGGTGCCCGTGGAGAACTACAACCCTTTGGGTTTCTCCGCCGACGCTGCCCTGCACAATCTGTCGTCCACCTTAGATGTAAACTTCGACGGAAATCAGGACATCGGCCTGCCCGTGGATACCACCCATGACAATTACCACCTGTGGTACTGCTGGGACCCCGGCGCCGGACAGTTCATCCCCGCCTTCGCCCTTCAGGGCGTACCCGAGACGGACGAGGCCCGCGGTCTGCTCATCGAGCACCCCTTCGACAGTCCCGACATGGCCTATACCTTCAACGCTCGGGGCCAACTGGTCTGGCTGGGCACCCTGGAGGAACAGGCCAACGCAGAAAGGAGCGCATCATGAACGGAACCCTGCCCAACTCCCCCTTCGCCACCCGCTTCTCCGGCCGGGAGGGCGAGACGCGCCTGCGCGTCACCAACATCGTCCGGGGCCAGCACCGCCGGCCCGCCTTCATCATACTGGCTCTGGCGCTGCTCGTCATCCTGTCCTGCGGCTGGTTTTTCTCCTTCGGCGCCAAGGCCCGGGGGCTGACCGTAGTGATGGAGACCCAGTATTACGACGATCTGGGCAACTATATCGAGATCCCCGCCGCGGCCCCCGCCGGCGGCGGCGAGGCCCCCGGGGCCGCCGCTTTGGATCAGGCCCTGAACTCCCTGCGGGAGGAATACGCCCCGGTGCTCAGCGGCTCTCTGTCCGGCGGAGCGGCCCGGGAAAACCGGTGTCTGTTCTACCTGACCCAGACCGACCGATACTACAACTTCCTGTTCTACCGGGACGAGTTCCGCACCGACCTGTCCTGCGGCCACGTCACCGCCCTGGTGTACGACCGGCGGAGGGACGCTCTGGTCACGCTGACGGACGCCCTCACCCTGGCGGGGCAGACGGAGGAGGGCCTGTGTCAGGCCCTGGCGGACCAGTACGACCCCCAGCTGAAGCAGGAGAACCCCGCCGCCGACCTGTGCATCCAGAGCCAGCAGGTGGAGGGCTTCCGCATGGGGGCCGACGGCAAGGTGTTGTTCTACCTCACCGCCCGGATCGATGACCGGGACGACAGCGTGCAGGACGCCGTCAGCGGCGGCGACTACCTGTACATCTGGTCAAGCGGCACCTTTGCCCAGTATGACGAGGAACAGCCGCTGGTGCCGGAGGAGGAGTGCGCCGCCTTCGACCCGCCCCTGTACTGGCAGTGGCGGCAGGAGGGCCGGCCCCAGGTCGGCTTCACCCCCGTGGACTGGAGCGACCAGGCCCGGCAGCTGCTGCGCATGACCGCCGAGGGCTTCGACCTGCTCTACAACTACGAGATCACCGTCCCCCTGCGCATCACCCAGGGGCCGCACACCCTGCTCATGGCCCGGATGCAGGGCGCGCCCCACACCGCCGGACTGGACGACCTGGCTATCGGCGTGTGGGACAGCGACAGCGGCAGCTTTGTTGGGGATACCTACTTCCTCCCGGGGGACGACGCCCGGTTCACCACCTGGACGGAGGACGGTGCGGACTACCTGCTGTGCGCCAACACCGCCATATGGCAGGGGTATGAGGACGGCTCCGCCCTGCGCTTCCTCCGGTTTGAAAACGGCCGGCTCCAGCCGATCTGCGATCTGCCCGCCGCCGTCCAGACCTGCTCCGCCGTGGACTGGACCACCGAGGAGGCCCGGGCCATGCTCCAGCCCCTGGATCCCGACAACGCCGCCGACCGCTTCTGGCAGGACCGGAAGGCCATCCCCGTGGGGGACGGCTTCGACCTGTATGAGCGCGACCCAGACTGGGACGTCCTGCGGCAGGCAGAACATGCCCAGTGGCTCTATGTGGGCCACGTCCCCCTGACCGACGGCCCCGGCCAGCAGCTGCTGGAGCAGCCCTTCGGCCAGAGCGTTGTCCTGTCCCACGACACCGGCGAGATGATCCTAAACTGGCTGCGGCAGCACTACTCCTCCGGCGGCAGCAGGTACCTTCTGGACAACATCCCTCTCAGCCCAGCCGTGGGCGACTGGCACATCGGCGACGTAGTCTATGAGGGCTCCACCCTTCACGACGGCACCACCGCCCTGCGCCTGCGCCTGGACGTCAGCCGTCTGGAGGCCGACGGCAGCTGGCAGACCGTCCCCAGCCTGTACTTGCTGCTAAGTCAGGATATGACCCAGGTGCTGGGCACCGCCGACTCCGCCGACTACCTGACGGAGGAGGAGCGCGCCCTGATCCGGGACTACTACGCCGCCAGCTACGACCGGGTCTGCCTGCCCGGGGAGGACAGTTCCTGGCCCTCCGGCCTGAGCCAACTGTGCATCACCACCATCCAATACGCGGGCAGCACCCCCCTGTATGAGACGGAGGGCGTGGTGTTCTGGGTGGTGAAGCAGACCGCTCCCGACGGGCAGCCCGATGGCGAGCACCCCTGCTATATCGTCCTTCAGCGGGACGCTGCCGGCGGCTACTACGGCGTGCTGGGGGAGTGCCCGGCCTACGCTCTCCACCCGGGGCGGACCGCCCTGACCCCGGAGCAGGCCGCCCTTCAGGTATGCTACAAGCTGGACGACCTGGAGGTCTCCCTGTGGCGGGACGGCTATCCCGGCGGCGTTGGCCCCGGAGCATCGCTGGACTTCTCCTGTCTGGACACCGGCCATATGGAACTGACCCAACGGCCCGATTTGGAACCGATCTATCAGCCCGGGGACTACTGGTATCAGGCTGACGGGCAGCTGCCCACGGGCAGCTTTACCGCCCTGTGCTACCACAGCGCCGGGGATAATACGGGCACTATCCGCTCCCTCCGGTCGGATATGACCGCTCTGGCCACTTACCGCGGAGTCCGGGTGGGGGACAGCCGGGAGCAGGTGCAGGACCTCTACCCCGAGGCCCACAGTGGGGACTTCTGGGGACTCTACCCCGATGAGGACTACCTGTGGTACTCCGCTTGGGGCGGCGACCTCGCCTATGGCCCGGCCATTCTGTTCTTCTTTGACGGACAGGGCAAGGTGGAGAGCTTCGAGCTGATAAATATGGTGGACTGAACGACAGGGGCGGCATAGCCGCCCCTGTTATTTTTGCATCACCGCCCGCGCTTTGCCCCTTGCGCTTCTGTTGAAAATACGGTATACTTTCTTCAAGAGGACCCGGGGACCGGCCTCTCCGGTCCCGAACCATCACCACGATTTTAGGAGGAAGTATTCATGAAAGTCGCAATTTTCGGCGCCGGCACCATGGGCAGCGGTATCGCCCAAGTCTTTGCCGCCAAGGGCCACACTGCCCTGATGTACGCAAGCTCCGTTCCCTCTGCCCAGCGGCACAAGGACAAGCTGGCCGCCTCTCTGGCCAAGCGCGTGGCCAAGGGCAAGATGACCCAGGAGGCCATGGACGCCCTGCTGGCCAACGTCCTGGTGGAGGAGAAGTCCGCCGCCGCTGACGCCGATCTGGTCATCGAGTGCGTCAAGGAGGACATGGCCACCAAGCGCGCCCTGCTGAACGAGCTGGACGCCATGTGCAAGCCGGAGACCGTTTTCGCCTCCAACACCTCCTCCCTATCCGTCACCGAGATGGGGCTGGGCCTGAAGCACCCCGTCATCGGCATGCACTTCTTCAACCCCGTGCCCTCCATGAAGCTGGTAGAGGTCATCCGCGGCGCCAACACCACTCAGGAGACCTTCGACTTCATCTATAACCTGTCCAAGGAGATCGGCAAGGACCCCGTTGAGGTGGCCGAGGCCCCCGGCTTTGTGGTGAACAAGATCCTGATCCCCATGATCAACGAGGCCATCGGCCTGGTAGAGACCGGCGTCGCCTCCGTCGAGGACATCGACAAGGCCATGCAGCTGGGCGCCAACCACCCCATGGGCCCCCTGGCTCTGGGCGACTTCATCGGTCTGGACGTGTGTCTGGCCATCATGAACGTGCTGTATGAGGAGACGGGCGACCCCAAGTACCGCCCCGCTCTGCTGCTGAAGAAGATGGTCCGCGGCGGTCTGCTGGGCCGCAAGTCCGGCAAGGGCTTCTACGACTACAGCAAGTAAGGCATCCCGAACAAATACAAAAGCCCCCCGCAGCCGCAGCTGCGGGGGGCTTTTTGATCCATTTCCGCATTTCTCAAAGGGTAAAACACCTGCGCCGCTCCGGCAGGATGACGCAGGCCAGAATGGTCGCGGCCTCCGCGCGGGAGATGTCCTTATCGGGATTGAATCTTCCGCCCTCCGAACCGGTAAGCGCCCCCGCCCGGTAGAGCGTAAGGATCTCGTCGGCGTTTTTAGTGTCCTTCGTCACGTCGGGCACGGCGGATATTTTGTTAATCTGATACAGCTCCACAGGATCCACCGCGCGGACGAACAGGGCGGCCATTTCCGCCCGGGTGATGTCCCGCTCATAGTCTGCCTGGGTAAATTCGCCCCGTTTTATGATCCCATTGTCAAGGGCATAGTCCACATAGCCCTGATACCAGGCCGCGCCGGAGCCGCTCTTTGCGTTCCGCTTCCCCGTGTGGTAGATCTCATGGACGTTGCTGGCCATGGTGATGGCCTGGGCCACGGTAAGATGGCCCTCCGGGTCGAACTGTCCGGCGGAGCCATCCATCAGACCGTACTCATAGCTGGTGCGGACGGCCCCGGCATACCAGGCAGTGTCCGCCACGTCTTTGAACTGACCCCCATAGGTTCTGGAACGGGCAAAGGCGTTCAGACTGTTGGCGCTGAAGTAGGGGTTGATGAAATAGGCCCCTCCGGAAAGGGCCGTCCACACCGCGGTGGGCGTGCCCTGTTCCCCGTGGCTGTTATAATTCGCGAATCGGTTCCAGATGCCAAGCCCATCCAGCAGCGACAGGTCCCAGGACCAATTGTCCGTGGTGTAATTGCGTATCAGCCCGAGATCCCCGGTGGGCAGGACCAGCTCGCCCTGACGGTTACGAAAGCCGTCCGTCGTCTCCACCAGACCGTTCATGAACCCCTCCATGAGCAGTCCGTCGCCCTTCTTCAGGCGGAACACCTCAGTCCCCGTGGTGTCGATCACGCTTGTGACCCAGTCGCCGGCCTCGTCCACCACGGTGACCCCCGCGCGTCCTTCATAGAACGTTCCCGCTTCGCGGTACTGCGGAGGGATGAGCTCCTCGCCCTGCCGGTTGATATAGCCCCACAGCGCGACGCCGTCCGCTCCCACGCGGCACACCGGCAGCAGCCAGCAGCCCACATCCATATGCCACCTGGCCGTAAATTCGTTGTAAGGCGCGGAGATCTCCCGGAAATTCTCATCCAGCAGCACCCACATGCCATCCTTCCGGTGGGCGCTGTAGCGCCCCCCTCCGGGCAGATCGATGATATTCCGGTACTTCCCATACGGCACCACCAGATTTCCCTTCAGGTCGTAAAGCGCCATTTCTTCGTCCGATACCCTGTCCTCCAGATACTTGCCGTCCGACAGACGTATGTCCCTGTCAACGCCCCCCTTCAGGGTGACCACGGTCTTGCCCGTCTTGTCGATGTATCCGCCCTTATACCCGGAATCCCACTCCCCGCCGTTCCTCATGCCCACCAGCGCCAGTCCATTCTGGAAGCTGAAGGCGAGGTCATACTTCGCGGGGATGGCGAACTTTCCGTTTTTATCCAGATAGCCCATCTTTCCATTGCTGTCGGCTGCGGCCAGACCCTCGGAGTAGCTCAGGAGAGTCTCATGCTTCAGGGGGACCACCACCTTGCCCTGGGTATTGATGGCACCCTTCCGGTCGGCGGAGTCAGTTACGATGGCCATCCCCTCGATGAACACCTGAGCGTAGTGATAGGTCGGGGGGACGACCTCCTGTCCCTTTTCGTTGACAAAGCCGATCTTGTCATTCAGCCTCACCTGCGCCATCCCCTCATGGAAGCCCTCCGTAACGGGATGCTGCTGCATGCTCTCCGGAAAGACCTGTGTTCCGACCGTGTCGTATTTGGCGGGAATGATCACATTTCCCTTCAGGTCGATCACGCCAAGTCCCTTGCCCTCTGAAAAGAAGATCAGATAGTTCCCCCCAAAGGTATAAAATTCGTTCACGCCCTTCAGATCCACCGGCTTCAGGTCCCGGTCCAGCAGAGCGTTGTCCCACACGTCCAGAGCTTCGATCAGATAGTCTCCATAGGCTCTTGGATTTACCCAGCCGTTCGACTGCTCCCACACCCTTTCCCCCGTGGTCAGGTCGATCAGTGCGTAGTCATTCTGAAACATCCTGGGTGATTTTTTGGTGACGATATAGTTCCACCCGGGGAAGTAGTCAACTGCGGTCTCTCCGTCCGCCAGCTTCACCACCTGGATCTGCTCCGCCGCCAGGGCGGGCACCGCCATGGACGCCGCCAACACCAGGGCCAGCAGCAGGGATAACAGCCGTTTTTTCATTTGATCTCCTCCTGTTTCTCCGCTCGGGAACATACTTTGTGAAATTATACCATAGCGCGCCACAGCAGCGCAAGGTGTTTTGTCCATATGTCCCACATTCTGCCGCACCTCGGCAAATAATTTTTCTCTTATTTCCGGGCCTTTTCGAGCAAATGCCGCCATCCTTGCACATCCTCTTCCCCTTCACAAAAAGATGCAGGAAAAATTGTATATTTCGCCGAGTCTCTTTTCCTTGCAATACAATAGGAAAACCGTTATAATTTTGTAGGCAAATTGTGTTGCTGCCGTCTATAGCTGAGCAGTGCCGGTTTTTCCGGGCTGCGTTTTCTTTCCGCTTTTTCTTGTTAATTTTATAACAAGAGCTTTAAGAAACTGTTATGACGGCCGTCCCCACGTATCGTCTGTCTCCGGCGGACTGGCGCTGTCGGCCCGAACCCTCTCCGCCCGAGGCCCCGCGATAACACACTGTTTAAGAAGCAAGTATGAAAAGTAGGAGGACTTAACCATGGATTTTCATCTGACGAAAGAGCAAGAGATGGTCCGTAAGATGTACCGCGAGTTCGCCGAGACCGAAGTCAAGCCCCTGGCCGAGGAGCTGGACGAGGAGGAGCGCTTCCCCATGGAGACCGTGGAGAAGATGGGCAAACTGGGCATGATGGGCATCTACTTCCCCAAGGAGTACGGCGGCGCCGGCGGCGACGTCCTGTCCTATGCCATGTGCGTAGAGGAGCTGTCCAAGGTCTGCGGCACCACCGGCGTTGTGGTTTCCGCCCACACCTCTCTGTGCTGCGCCCCCATCTTTGAGAACGGCACCGAGGAGCAGAAGAAGAAGTATCTGCCCGACCTGCTGTCCGGCAAGAAAATCGGCGCCTTCGGTCTGACCGAGCCCGGCGCCGGCACCGACGCTTCCGGCCAGCAGACCACCGCTGTCAAGAACGAGAACGGCGACTACGTGCTCAACGGCAGCAAGTGCTTCATCACCAACGGCAACGTGGCTTCCACCTTCGTTGTGTTCGCCATGACCAACAAGGCCCTGGGCAACCACGGCATCTCTGCCTTCATCGTCGAGAAGGACTTCCCCGGCTTCTCCACCGGCAAGCACGAGAAGAAGATGGGCATCCGCGGCAGCTCCACCTGCGACCTGATCTTTGAGGACTGCATCGTCCCCAAGGAGAACCTGCTGGGCAAAGAGGGCGAGGGCTTCAAGATCGCCATGAAGACTCTGGACGGCGGCCGTATCGGCATCGCGGCTCAGGCTCTGGGCCTGGGCGAGGGCGCCATCATCGAGGCCATTAAGTACACCCAGGAGCGCGTCCAGTTCAAGAAGCGCCTGTCCCAGTTCCAGAACACCCAGTTCCAGCTGGCCGATATGCATACCCGTATGCAGGCCGCTCAGTATCTGGTCTACGCCGCTGCCATGAAGAAGCAGAACCACGAGCCCTACTCCATGGACGCCGCTATGGCCAAGCTGTTCGCCGCTGAGGCCGCCTCCGACGTCACCCGCCGCGCTGTCCAGCTGTTCGGCGGCTACGGCTACACCCGTGAGTACCCCGTGGAGCGCATGATGCGCGACGCGAAGATCACCGAGATCTACGAGGGCACTTCCGAAGTCCAGCGCATGGTCATCGCCAGCCACCTGGGCGTGAAATAAGTTAGGAGGCAGATCGAAATGAAAATTATCGTATGTGTCAAGCAGGTCCCCGATACCTCCGGTAAGGTGGCCGTCAATCCCGATGGTACTCTGAACCGCGCCTCCATGGCCGCCATCACCAATCCCGACGACCTGAACGCCGTCGAGGCCGCTCTGGTGCTGAAGGAGCAGACCGGTGCCGAGGTCATCATCGTCTCCATGGGTCCCCCTCCCGCAGAGGGCATGCTGCGTGAGATCCTGGCCCGGGGCGCCGACCGCGCCGTGCTGGTGTCCGCCCGTGAGTTCGGCGGCTCCGACACCTATGCCACCTCTCAGATCCTGGCCGCTGCCATCGAGAAGATCGGCGTGGAGAAGGATACTGTCGTGTTCTGCGGCCGTCAGGCCATCGACGGCGACACCGCTCAGGTCGGCCCCCAGATCGCCGAGAAGCTGGGTCTGCCCCAGGTGTCCTATGCCGCCGAGATCACCAAGGACGGCGACACCCTGACCGTCAAGCGGATGCTGGAGGACGGCTATATGACCATCAAGGTCAAGACCCCCTGCCTGATTACCTGCATCAAAGAGCTGAACACTCCCCGCTATATGAGCGTGGGCGGCATCTTCGAGTGCTACTCCAAGCCCTACGAGATCTTCGACTACAACACCCTGAAGGACAACCCCCTGATCGACCCCACCACCATCGGCCTGAAGGGTTCTCCCACCAACATTCTGACCTCCTTTACGCCTCCTCAGAAGGGCGCCGGCATGATGCTGGAGGGCGCTGACAAGGAGACCTGCGAGAAGCTGGCCGGCCTGCTGGCTGCCAAGCATATCATCTAAGAGAGGAGAAAGATTGATTATGTCTAACTTCAACAACACTGATCTGGCTGCTTTCAAGGATGTATGGGTCTTCTGCGAGCAGCGTCAGGGCAAGATGATGCCCACCACCTTCGAACTGATCTCCGAGGGCCGCAAGCTGGCCGACGAGCTGGGCGTACAGCTGTGCGGCCTGCTGCTGGGCGACAACGTCGAGGGTCTGGCCAAGGAGCTGGGCGGCTACGGCGCTGACAAGGTCATCCTGTGCGAGAGCCCCCTGCTGAAGGACTACACCACCGACGGCTACACCAAGGTCATCTGCGACGTGATCGAGGAACTGAAGCCCGAGATCATGCTCATCGGCGCCACCAACATCGGCCGCGACCTGGGCCCCCGCTGCGCCGCCCGTCTGCACACCGGTCTGTGCGCCGACTGCACCCACCTGGACGTGGATATGGACATCTACCGCGACTTCCTGCGCGGCGCCTCCACTCTGCCTGAGGAGAAGATCGCCGGCCTGAACTCCGCCATGGTCCTGGGCCAGAAGCACGACGTGTCCCGCGACCTGAAGATGACCCGTCCCGCTTTCGGCGGCCACCTGATGGCCTCCATCATCTGCCCCCGCTTCCGTCCCGCCATGGCCACCGTCCGTCCCGGCGTTATGAAGAAGGCTCCCTTCGATCAGGCCAAGGCCGATGCCTGCCAGATCGTCCGTCCCAACTTCTCCCTGACCGCCGATGACATGGGCACCGAGGTCGTGGAGGTCGTGAAGGCCGCCAAGAAGCTGGTGGACCTGATCGGCGCCGACGTGGTCGTGTCCGTGGGCCGCGGCATCAGCAAGGACGTGGAGGGCGGCATCAAGCTGGCCGAGGAGCTGGCTGAGGTCCTGGGCGGCGTCGTAGGCGGCTCCCGTGCCACCATCGACAGCGGCTGGCTGTCCGCCGACCACCAGGTGGGTCAGACCGGCAAGACCGTTCACCCCAAGATCTATGTGGCTCTGGGCATCTCCGGCGCCATCCAGCACAAGGCCGGTATGCAGGACTCCGAGTGCATCATCGCCGTGAACAAAAATGACACCGCTCCCATCT
>CAKUHV010000010.1 GCA_934659445.1 uncultured Oscillospiraceae bacterium
CCTCGCGCTTGCTCTCCAGAATCGCGCCGGTGTAGGCGTCGAGCTTGTACTCGAACTCCTCGCCGCTCTGGCTCTTGATCTCCACCTCATAGTGGGCGGGGGATTCGTCCAGCTCGGGATCGACCGCGCTGTATGCCATCTTGGCGGCAGAGACCTTGCCAAACGCCGCCGCGGCAAGGTCCATGGCCTTGTCCGTGCCGATGGGCATGGCGGGCGCGCCCGCTTCGGCAAGGTCCTTGAGCTCCTCCACCGAGAGCTCCGCCAATGCGTCAAACTTCAGGGAGGAGTTGAGCGCCAGCACACGGTTCACCAGCGCCGCCTTCCCGGTAGAAATGCTGTTCTCCCGCGCCTGCTGCTCCAGTCCCGCGTCCTGCGTCAGCGTCTGGGTCAGGACGGAGGCCCGCGATTCACTGGTCTGCAAAACGCCGTCTACGGTGCTTGTCAGCTCCCGCTGGAGCTTCTCCGCCCGGGCGGTATCCTTGTCCTCCACCGAGATCATGATGGCGGAGGAGATGCTGCTGAGGTAGCCGCTGCGCACAAGGCTGCCCACGATGGCGTTCACCGCCACGTCCAGCTTGGCGCCCTTCAGGTCCGCACCATTGCCCATATCCGCAAGGATGGCCTTTGCTTCCTCGTTGAGCGGCGTGCAGGCGAGCACCTTTTCGCTCCGATTCACCTTCAGCTCAATGCTCGGGTTCACATCCAGCGACACCACGGAGGCCACCGCGTTCGCCCGCTGGTAGGACAGCCCCCCGCCGCCGAACAGCACCACCGCAAGGCAGGCGGCAATAAGCGATGTCCATTTTCTCTTTGTCGTTTTCTTTGTCGTCATGGGAATTACCGTTCCTTTCCGCTCTTCACAGCGGGAGAGAACGCCGTTCGCGTCGTCGGGAGCCGTCTTTTCCAACGCCTGGGCCAGCTTCTGCTCCAGTTCTCTGTCGGTCATCGGGCGTCATCTCCTTCCAGATAAGCTCGCATTTTCTTCAATGCTCTGTGATACTTCGACAGGACGGTGGCCAGCGGCAGCTCCAGCAGCGCCGCGATCTCCCGGTGCTTCATACCCGTAACAGCGTGGAGCAGCACGATGCGCCGCTCCTCGTCGCCGAGACACGCCAGTGCGTGCTGCAAAAGGGCGCGTTCATCGGCGTCCAGTCCGCACTCCTGCGCGGGAATGGCGTCCCATTCCTCCTCGCTGAGCGCGGTGCGGCGCTCCTCGCGCCGCAGACGCATCAGGCACAGATTGCGGCACACCGCCAACAGCCAGCCCATGGGCGAGCCGGTGGGGCGGTATTGCTCCGCGCAGTCCCACACCTGTACATAGACATCCTGGGTCACGTCCTGGGCGTCGTGGATATTTTTCAGATAGGACAGCGCAAGGCCGTACACCGCCGTTCGGGTCCGGCAGTACAGCTGCTCCAGTGCGCCGCGGTCTCCGGCGGCCACTCCCGAAAGCAGCCGCTCCAGCTGGTGTCTATCCTCCGGCTGTGGGTATTCGGTTTTGACTTTTACAGCCACTGGCATAAGCATCGTTCTCCTGTCATCTGTACAATGCGGAAAAAAGCCCTTTTATTGCATCTGTTTGAAAATATTTTTTGCCGGGCGGGTCACTCCTCCAGATAGCCCCTTCCCCCCGGCGGCGGGGCATGGCGGTCCTCCCCCGGGTCCCGGGGGCAGGAGGCGGGGGCGATGGCCCCCCTGCCATATTTGGCCCGGATGGCATCCATGGCCCCGGCCAGCTTTTCCAGCCGCTCCCGCTTCTCCTGCTCCTGCCCGCCGAACAGGTCCAGCTGGGCCCCGGCCTCCTCCGCCGGCAGCAGATACAGGGCGGTCACCGTCAGGGCCCGCACCGGACTGTCCATGCTCCAGCAGCTTTGGGCCAGCTGCCAGGCGCTGTCCGCCACCTCCCGGCCCAGACAGGTGGGCACCGTCAGCCGCTGCTGGCGGCTGATGTCCCGAAAGCCGGGGTCCCGGATGGTCAGGGCCACCCCGCCGCACTTCATCCCGTGATGCCGCAGCCGGGCGGCCACCTGGTCGGCCAGCATGACGATCCCCGCCCGGATCTCCTCCGCCCCCTGTAAATTCCGGGGGAAGGTCAGGCCATTGCCGATGGACTTGGGGGGTTCGCTCTCCCCCGTCCGGGCCACGGGGGCCCGGTCAAGGCCGTTGGCAAAATCGTGGAGCTGGGCGCCGTTCTTCCCCAGCAGGGTGAACAGGGCCTGCCGGTCGAAGGCGGCCAGATCGCCGATGGTGCGGATGCCGAACTTCTGAAAGGCGGCCGCCGCCGCCCGGCCCACATACAGCAGGTCGGTCACCGGCAGGGGCCACACCATGGCCCGGAAGTTCTCCTCTGTGATGACGGTGGTGGCGTCCGGCTTTTTATAGTCGCTGCCCAGCTTGGCAAACACCTTGTTGAAGGACACCCCCACGGAGATGGTCAGCCCCAGCTCCCGCCGCACCCGGCTGCGGATCTCATCCGCCAGGGCCTTGGGGTCGCCGCCGAACAGGTGCAGGGTGCCGGTAACGTCCAGCCAGCTCTCGTCGATGCCGAAGGGCTCCACCAGGTCGGTATACTGCTGATACAGCCCGTTCACCCGCCGGGAGTACTCCCGGTACTTCTCGTGATGGGCGGGCAGCAGCACCAGGTCGGGGCATTTCTTCCTCGCCTGCCACACCGTCTCCGCCGTTTTTACGTCGAAGCGCTTGGCGGGCTCATTTTTGGCCAGAATGATGCCGTGGCGGCTCCTGGGGTCGCCGCACACCGCCACTGGCAGATGCCGCAGCTCCGGGTGGCTCAAAAGCTCCACCGACGCGTAAAAGCTGTTCAGATCGCAGTGAAAGATCACCCGCTCCACAGGCCGCCCCCCTCTCTCCGTTTTCTCTATTGTACCCCATCTCCGCCGCCGTGTCAAACTTATGTTCGATGTATTTTCTTCCTTTTCCCCCTTGACAGCGGCGGATTCCGTGTTATACTGTACATATACTATATATACAGTATAACACACCGGCGTCCGACCCCGATCAGGCGGGCAGCCGAATTCTGACTGACAGGTGCGCCATATGGATATTATTTTAAGCAACACCAGCGGAAAGCCAATCTACACCCAGATCGCCGACCAGGTGAAGGAGCAGATCATGACCGGCGCCCTTGCCCCGGGAGAGGCCCTGCCCTCCATGCGCCTGCTGGCCCGGGAGCTGCGCATCTCCGTCATCACCACCAAGCGGGCCTATGAGGATCTGGAGCGGGACGGTTTTCTGGAAAACGTGCCCGGCAAGGGCTGCTTCGTAGCCCCCCAGAACCGGGAGCTGCTGCGGGAGGCCCAGCTGCGCCGGGTGGAGGAGCACCTGACCCGGGCGGTGGAGGAGGCCCGGAAGGGCGGTCTCGCTCTGTCAGAGGTGCAGGAAATGCTAAACATTTTGTATTCAGGTGACGAATTATGACGAATTGTATTGAAATCAAGGGGCTTTGCAAGTCCTATGGGGACTTCGCCCTGCGGAACGTGGATCTGGTCGTCCCCGGCGGCAGCATCATGGGACTGATCGGAGAGAACGGCGCAGGCAAGACCACCACCATCAAATGCCTGCTGGGCATGACCCGGCCGGACGGCGGCGCCGTTACCGTATTGGGCCGGGACATGGCGGCCCACGGGGCGGAGATCAGGCAGGACATCGGCGTGGTGCTGGACGAGTGCTTCTACCACGACACCCTGCGCCCCCGGGACCTGTCCCCCATTCTTGCCCCCATCTACCGCGGCTGGGACAGAGAGCTGTACCGGGACTGTCTGGCCCGCTACGGTCTGCCGGAAAATAAACTGATCAAAGAATTCTCCCGGGGGATGAAGATGAAGCTGTCTCTGGCCGCAGCCCTGGCCCACCGGCCCCGTCTGCTGGTGCTGGACGAGGCCACCGCCGGACTGGACCCCGTGGTGCGGGAGGAGATCCTGGAGGAGTTCCTGTCCTTCATCTGCGACGAGGAGCACGCCATCCTCATGTCCAGCCACATCACCGGCGATCTGGAAAAGGCGGCGGACTACATCACCTATCTCCACCGGGGGCAGGTGGCGCTGACCGGCAGCAAGGACGACATCCGGGACTGCTATGGCCGGGTGGCCTGCACCGCCGCGCAGCTGGAGCAGCTCGGGCCCGGCGACCTGCTGCGGGTGCGGCGGGGCGCCTTCGGCTGCGAGGGGCTGACCGCCAACCGGGCCGAATTTCAGCGGAAATACCCCCAGCTGCTGGCGGAGCCGCTGTCCTTGGAGGACATTATGGTGTTTATGGAAAGGGGGGAGGCCCTGTGACCGGTCTGATCCTGAAGGACATTCTTGTCATGCGGAAGGGGCTGAAGACCTATCTGCTTCTTATGCTGTTCTATCTGGTCATGGGGGCGGTCGGCGCCCTGCCCATCACCTTTGCTCTGAGCTTTCTGGAGGTCATCCTGCTGGTGATCCCCCTGTCCGCCTTTGCCTATGACGAGATGGCCCGGTGGGACAAATGCGTGCTGGCCCTGCCCCTGTCCCGGCGGACGGTGGTCAAGGCCCGGTACTGCTTCCTCCTGCTGCTGGTGCTGGTGTCCGCCGCCCTCAGCGGCCTGCTGTGCGTGTTCTTCTCCCTGTCCGGCAAGGCGCAGCCGCTGGAGGCGCTGACCTCCTCTCTGGCCTGTCTGGGGGCGGGGATGCTGATCCCGGCCATCATGCTGCCCCTAAACTACAAGCTGGGGCGGGAGCGGGCCCAGCCCTTCCTGTATGTGATTGTCATCGGCGGCGCGCTGGTGATCTTCGCCCTGTCCAGGCTGGGGCTGCCCGACTGGCTGGACCTGTCCTTCTTCCGGACGCTGACAGACGGTCAGGCGGCGGGCCTGCTCGCCCTGTGCCCGCTGGCGGGACTGGCGGCGCTGCTCGTCTCCTTCCTCATCTCCTGCGGCATCGCAGAGCGAAAGGAATACTGAATCACAGCGGGCCCCCGCCTTCGGCGGGGGCCCGCTGTTACGGTTATAAGCTGTAAAGCGTTTACGCTTTTCCCTGTCTGCGCTTCATCAGGAACAGGAAGCCCAGAATCAGAAGGGAGCCCACAGCCAGACAGAGCACCACGTTCTGCACAAGGCCCGCCAGCAGGAAGCATACAAAGCTCACCGCCGCCACGGTGACGGCATAGGGCAGCTGGGTGGACACGTGGATCACATGGACGCACTGGGCGCCGGCAGAGGACATGATGGTGGTGTCGGAAATGGGGGAGCAGTGGTCGCCGCACACGGCCCCGGCCAGACAGGCGGACATTCCGATGTACAGCAGGGGGTCCTCCGCCCCGAACATATTGGAAACGATGGGGATCAGGATGCCGAAGGTGCCCCAGCTGGTGCCGGTGGCAAAGGCCAGCAGGCAGGCCACCACAAAGATCACCGCGGGCAGGAAGTTGGCCAGACTCTGGGCAAACTCGCTGCGCATCAGGGCCTCGACATAGGAGGCGGAGCCCAGCAGATCGTTGGAGATGTTCTTCAGGGAGGTGGCCAGAGTCAGAATGGTGATGGCGGGCACCATGGAGATAAAGCCCTGGGGCACGCAGTCCATGGCCTGCTTAAAGGTAAGCAGACGGCGGCAGATCAGATAGGCGATCATAAACACCAGAGCCAGAATGCCGCCCCAGGGCAGACCGATGAAGGCGTCGGTGTTGCCGAAGGCCGCCACGAAATCACCGGCACACTCGGTGCCCCCCCAGGCGTCCACGCCGAAGAAGCCGCCCACATAGATCAGGCCCACCACAGACACCGCCACCAGCACCACGATGGGCAGCACCAGGTCGATCACCCGGCCCTTGGGGTTGGCCGCCAGCTCCTGACCGCTCACCCGCTCGTTGGTGGAGAACAGGTCGCCCTTCTCCTGGGCGTTGCGCTCGTGGACGGCCATGGGGCCGTAGTCGGCGTTCATCACCACCAGACCGATGATGAACACAAAGGTCAGCAGAGAGTAGAAGTTATAGGGGATGGCCTTGATGAACAGACCCAGACCGTCCAGTCCCGTGCCCTCGGTGAACTTGGACACGGCGGCCGCCCAGGAGCTGATGGGTGCGATCATGCAGATGGGGGCGGCGGTGGCGTCGATGAGGTAGGCCAGCTTGGCCCGGGACACCCGGTGTCCGTCGGTGACCGGCAGCATGACGGAGCCCACGGTCAGGCAGTTGAAATAGTCGTCGATGAAGATCAGCACGCCCAGCACAAAGGTGGCCAGCTGTGCGCCCACCCGGGTCCTGATATGGGTCTTGGCCCAGCGGCCAAAGGCGGCGGAGCCCCCCGCCCGGTTCAGCAGGGACACGGCGATGCCCAGGATGACCAGGAACACAAAGATGCCGGCGCTGCCCTCTACGGCGCTGATCAGGCCGGTGGAGACCACGTTGTCGATGGCGGCGGTCACGGAGCCGCCGCAGGCGAACATGCCGCCCACCACGATGCCGATGAACAGGGAGGAAAAGACCTCCTTGGTGATCAGGGCCAGGCCGATGGCCACCACCGGGGGCACCAGGGCCCAGAAGGTGGCATAGGTGTTCTCTACAGTGAAGGGGACAAGGATGGCCATGGCGGCGATGATCACACCGGCGGCAGCCAAAAGAACGGGATTTCTGCGGTCAGTCATGGTTTTTTCTCCTCTCGGTTTTCCCGACCCAGCAGAAACAAAAGGGCCACGGAAAGCGGCATAAACGCACGCCATCCATGGCCTTACTACCCTGAGCGGGGACTTGAAGCGGACAGCTCTCCACGTTTGACCGTGACAGTCCGCGGGATCTTATCCCGCGGCCCAGGATCAGCCGGGCAGGCACCCGGCCGTCCTTCGGCGGGCTCCCCTCTCCCCCGGGACGGCTGCCTGGCCTGTATCCCGGAGTACGCATGAAGTCCGCGCCTCTATCTCTGCTGATTCAGTTGTTAAGATGTGGTAAAGTCTATCACCCTTACGGCCGCTTGTCAAGGGGCTTTTCCCCCCGATCTGCCTTCAGCCGCCCGTCCCCCGCGTCCATCATGCAGAAGGTATAGGTCCCCGTGGCCACAAGCTGCTCCCGGCTGTCCGTCAGCTCCACCCGCACCACAGACAGGGTGCGGCCGATCTTCACCGCCTCGGCCCGGCACAGGACCCATGGGGCGGTGCCCGGGCGGAGATACTCCATGGTGCTGTTTGTGGTGACGCAGGTGTTGCCGTAGCGGGAGCAGGCGCAGGTGCCCGCCACGGTGTCCGCCAGGGTGACCAGCGCCCCCCCGTGGACCATTCCGTGGGGGTTCAGGCTGTTTTCTGTGACAAAAAGCCGTCCCTCGGCCCTGCCATCCCGGGCCTTCTCCAGGAAAATGCTGTTATAGGCGGAAAACTGGTGGGGTCCGTTCACCATCGCCTTCAGCCGCTCCTCGATCTCGCTGGGATTCATGGGCCTTTCCTCTCTTTCTCTTGCCCCCGCCCCGTTTACCCACATAGAATGGTGGGAAACGCTATTTGGAGGGGATCTTTATGAAATTTGACGCCGTGCCCGCCCCGCAGGCGGATGCCCTTGACAGCGCAGCTTTTCAGCGGGTCTGGGACCGGGTGACTGCCGGACAGGAGCACAGCCCCATCACCCCCGCGCCGGTGCAGCCGCCGCCCCCCGCGCCGACGGCAGGGGATGAGCTGGCCCTTTGGATGGACCGCCTTGCCGGGGCCATCCGGGATGACAGGCTTCTGGCCCGGCGCTGGCCCGGCTGCGCAGCGCAGACTGTCTGCGCCAACGCCGCCCGCCTGCGGGAGCAGCTGCGCCGGCTGGACGCCGCCTTTTTCCTGATGACGGGGCAGCGGCACCGGGCCCGTCCGGCGGAGAGCGCGCTGCCCTCCGCCCCAAGAGATCAGGCCCTGCGCCTGCGCTGGCTGCGGCTGGCGGACTGGCACGAACAGCTCACCTCCCGCCAGAAGGCCGGACCGGAGGGCGCCCTGTATCAGGAGCTGGCCCGGCAGCTGGCCGCCGCCGGGGATGAGCTGTACCGGCTTTTGCAGCGGCTGTCCCCCGCGTGACAGAAACGGCGTTGTTTTTTGGTCAAAGCCGTGCTAAAATAGACCAATAGAATTGGTGCTCTGCCCGTCCGGCGGCATACCTGCGTATTTTACCACAGATAAGGAGCGATTGCTATGGCAGAAACAGAAAAATTCTCCTTCCCGTCCTGCGACGGAATGCATCAGATCCACGCCCGGCTGTGGCTGCCCCAGCAGCCGCCCCGGGGTGTGGTGCAGATCGTCCACGGCGTGGCGGAGCACATGGGCCGCTATGAGGACACCGCCCGTTATCTGACGGAGCACGGCTTTGCCGTGTGCGGCGAGGACCATCTGGGCCACGGGCTGACCGCCGAAGGCGGGACCTTCGGCTATTTCGGCCCCAAAAACGGCTGGGACACTGTGGTCCAGGACGTGCATCAGCTGCGGCAGCGCATGGGGGAGCGCTTCCCCGGGCTGCCCTACTTCATCCTGGGGCACTCCATGGGCTCCTTCCTCACCCGCACCTATCTGATCCGCTGGCCCGGCACCGTTACCGGCGCCGTCCTGTCGGGCACCGGACAGGAGGCCGGGGCGCTGGTGGCCTTCGGGCAGCGGCTGTCCGCCCTGCTGTGCCGGATCAAGGGGCCGGACCATGTCAGCTCCTTCGTCTATCAGCTGTCTCTTGGCAACTATAACCGGGCCTTCCGCCCCAACCGCACCGATTCCGACTGGCTCAGCCGGGATCAGGACTCGGTGGACGCCTTTCTGGCCGACCCCCTGTGCGGCTTTCAGCCCACTGTGGGCATGTTCCGGGATATGCTGGGGGGCATCCGCTATATCGGCGACCCGGTCAATGCGGTAAGGATGAATCAATACACCCCTGTGCTCTTTCTGTCCGGAGACCACGACCCGGTGGGCTCCATGGGCCGGGGCGTCAGAAGGGTGGAAAAGCTGTTCCGGGAAGCCGGCTGCCGCGATGTGACCGTCAAGCTCTACCCCGGCGCCCGGCATGAGATCCTGAACGAGACCAACCGGGCGGAGGTGCAGCAAGATCTGCTGGATTGGCTGGAGAAAAAGCTTCCTCAGAAATAGAATATTTTCGTCAGCTTGCCAGGGAGCAAAAAACGATCGCGCCCGTCTCTGTTTTTCACCGGTGGATTTTTTGCATATCCTCTTCCCCGCACTTTCATTTTTCCCTTCCGCGGCCCCTGTTTTTTCTCCCGGGGCCGCCATTTTGCTCTTGCGCGATCCCGCAAACAGTGGTTAAATGATCAAAAAATCGAAACCGGTCCCATAGTCCCGCCGGGGAGAACGGTGCGGGACCTTGCCCCGGGAGCCCACCGAAGGAGGTGCCCTTGTGAGACAGAAAAAAATCGCTGTGATCTGTATGGATCTTCTGGCCGCCGAATCCTACGCCGAGGATATTCGCCCCCTGTTCGGCGACGAGGCCCAGGTGGACACCTTCTCCGTGTGGGACGGCACGGCTACGGGGATGCTTCCCCCCTACGACGTCTACGCTGCCACCACCGACGCATACGGCTCCGCCGCAGAGTTCGCCCGCCACGTTCCCCCGGGCAGCCAGACTATGTGGATCGAGGTATCCTTCCGCTGGGACACCCTGGACCGCTTGAAGGAGATCCCCGCGGGCAGCAAGGTGCTGTTCGTCAACATGACCCCCACCATGGCCCGCGAGGCGGTGTCCCAGCTGGAGCAGCTGGGCATCAACCACGTCAAGTGGATCTCCTACTACCCCGGCCTGCAGCTGCCCGACCACGATGACATCCGCATCGCCGTCACCCCTGACGAGGAGCGCTACGTCCCCGAGTGGATCGACACCACCATCAATCTGGGCCAGCGTTCCTGCACTACCAGCATGGTGGTGGAGCTGGCCCTGCGCTTAGGGCTGGACTACACGCTGGAGACGGAGTCCTTCCAGACCTACTTCCGCTCCATCGCCACCAGCAACTACGGCTTTGACCAGATGTTCGCCCGCTCCATCCGCCTGGAGAGCCAGTTCCACATCCTGATGGAAAACCTGCGGGACGGCGTGATCGCCATCAATGAAAAGGGCGTGGTCTTTGCCTGCAACCAGAACGCCCAGGATATGACCGGCGTGCCCTTCGCCATCAACGACAACAAGCGCTGCACCGAGTTGTTCCCCTATATCCCCTTCGCCGAGTGCCTGCAGAGCACCCAGCCCCTGCCCGTGCGGCTGGTCAAGGTGAACGGGGCCAACCTGAGCGTCGAGGTCGTTCCTGTCATCCGCCGCAGCGAGTGCATCGGTGCCTTCGCCATCCTGCAGCGCTTCAACGAGATGGAGGAACGCCAGAACGAGCTGCGCAGCCAGCTGTTCAAGAAGGGGCACTACGCCAAATACAGCTTCGACGATGTGATCGGCCAGTCTGACGCCATCCAGCACACCAAGCAGGTGCTGCGGCGGATGGCCCGCAGCGAGAGCCCTGTGCTGCTCATCGGCGAGACGGGCACCGGCAAGGAGTTGTTCGCCCACGGCATCCACCGGGAATCCCGGCGAGCCTCCGGCCCTTTCGTGGCCATCAACGTGGCCGCGTTCCCGGAAAATCTGCTGGAGAGCGAGCTGTTCGGCTATGAGGAGGGCGCCTTTACCGGCGCCCGGAAGGGTGGCAAGCCCGGCCTGTTCGAGTTTGCCCACAAGGGCACCCTGTTTTTGGACGAGGTAGAGGGCATGAGCGCCTCCCTCCAGGTGATGCTGCTGCGCGCCCTGCAGGAGCGCGAGATCATGCGCGTGGGCGGCAAGCACATTATCCATGTGGATGTGCGCATCATCGCGGCCACCAACGAGTCTCTGGAGGAAATGGTGCGGCAGGGCACCTTCCGCCGGGACCTGTACTACCGCCTGTCCACCCTGCCGGTGGTCATCCCGCCCCTGTCCCAGCGGGGAGACGACCTGTTCCTGCTGGTCGACCACTTCCGGCAGGAGCTGGGGGGCCAGTTCGTCCTGTCTCCCCAAGTACATGAGATGTTCCGGCACTACTCCTGGCCCGGCAATATCCGGGAGCTGCGTAATGTGGTGGAGTATCTGATCTACACGGACAGCCGGGAGATCACGCTGGCCGACCTGCCCCCTACCCTGCAGCAGGCCATGACCGCCCCCCTTCCCGCTGCCGGCCCCCAGCATCCCGCGGCACAGCAGTCCCCCGCCTTCCACTTTGTGCTGGAGCAGCTGTACCAGGCCTCCCAAGAGCATCAGGCCATCGGACGGGAAAAGATCCTGGAGGCGGCCAGGGCGGCCTATTTCCCCCTGTCCCAGCAGGAGCTGAGGGCCATGCTGGCCGAAATGGCCCAGCAGGGGCTGGTGCGGGTCAGCCGCGGCCGGGGCGGCAGCCAGCTGACACCGGAGGGTCGAAAACTGGTGGAAAATGGTTAATGCATGAAGTTCTTCGACCAATTGCACTATCCTTTAACCATTTTGTTTCTTTTCACTTTGCACGCTCCGCCAAATCCCTGTCGCAGGTTTAGCTATTATTCACAAATGTAATCCGGTATTTTACCTGTTTTTGCTAAAAATCCATATTTTTCGACTTTGGCACGCTGTGTGCTTATTCATAATTTGGACACAGTTCAAGCACCGCCCTCTGTCTGGGGCGTTTGCCCCGGACGCAAATCTCCGGGGAGGGAGAGAACGATATGAAATTTTGGAAAATGAATGGCGCAGGAAACGACTTTGTGATCCTGAACAATCTGGAGGAGAAGCTGCCCCAGGAGTCCTTCTCCTATCTGGCCAGGACCCTGTGCGAGCGGCATCTGTCCGTGGGGGCCGACGGCTTTATGGTGGTGGATCGGCCCACCCAGGGCGGCGACTACAGGATGTTCTTCTACAACGCCGACGGCACCATGGGCGAGATGTGCGGCAACGGCGCCCGGTGCATCTGCCGCTACGGCTATGAAAACGGCCTGGCCGGCGAGACGCAGACCATCGAGACCACCGCCGGCATCGTGACCGGCCGGCGCATCGACCAGCGCAATTACCGCATCCGTCTGAACGACCCCCTGGATACGGACCTGGATGTGAAGGCAGAGATCGACGGCCGGATCATCCCCTGCGCCTACACAGTGGTGGGCGTGCCCCACGCCGTTGTCCCCTATCAGGGCCTTGCCCAGGCGGACGAGCATGAGCTGCGTGAGCTGGGCCGCAAGCTGCGGTGGTACAAGGGCTTTCCCCGGGGCGCCAACGTAAACTTCTATGAGGTCCTTGGTGAGGACCATCTGCTGGAGCGCACCTTCGAGCGCGGCGTGGAGGATTTCACCTACGCCTGCGGAACGGGCACCGGCAGCGTGGTCGCCATTTTGACTCTGCTGGGTCAGGTCAGCGGAAAGAACGTTAAAGTGGATATGACCGGCGGCACCCTGACCATTGACGTGGTCCGGGAAGGCGGTCAGATCCGCGACCTGTTCCTGACTGGACCCACCAACATCGTCTGCAAGGGCGAGATCACAGACGAGACCCTGAAGTTGTGAGCCGTTTTGGCCGCAGCCCCAGACCGTATTCTTTTTCCGGCCTGTGCCGGAGTGGGAATAAACTGTTATTGTAAAGGAGCGCTAATCGTGAACAAGAAATCCGTAGCTAAGAACTACCGCTTCCTGGCCATCCTGCTGTCCTGCATGGTAGCAGGCGCCCTGGTCGGTTGGTTCGCCCCCGACTTCGGTCACAGCATCGCATTCCTGGGCACCGTGTTTATCAACATGATGTTCTGCATCGTGGTCCCCATGGTGTTCGCTTCCATCGCTGGCTCCGTGGCCAACATGGAGAGCAAGGAGCGCGCCGGCAAGATCATGGGCTGGACTGTGGGCACCTTTGTGGTCACCGGCGCCATCGCCGCCGTCATCATGTTCGTGCTGATGAAGGTCTTCCCCCCCGTTCTGTCCCCCTGGACCGATCTGGCCGCTGAGGAGATCGGCGAGCACGCCTCTATGACCGAGCTGATCGTGAACTTCTTCACCTCCAGCGACTTCGTGGGCCTGCTGTCCCGCCGGGCCATGCTGCCCCTGATCGTGTTCTCCATCCTGTTCGGCTTTGCCGTTCAGATGACCGGCGGCAAGGACTCCATCATCGGCCAGTGGCTGAGCGGCCTGACCGATGTGATGATGAAGTTCGTGAACATCGTCACCTACTACGCCCCCATCGCCTTCTTCGCCATCTTCGCCGACCTGGTCGCCACCTACGGCTCCAGCGTTGTTGAGGGCTATGGCCGCGCCATGATCGTGTACTATCCCCTGTGCTTCATCTACATCTTCACCGCCTTCCCCCTGTTCGCCTGGTTCGGCGGCGGCAAGGGCGCCGTTAAGATGATGTTCAGCCACATCGCCCGTCCCGCTGTTGTCTCTCTGGGTACCTGCTCCTCCGTTGCTACCATCCCCACCAACATCGAGGAAGCTGACGAGACCGGCATCAACAAGGACATCTCCGGCATGGTCCTGCCCCTGGGCGCTACCATGCACATGGACGGCTCCTGCTTCTCCTGCGTGCTGAAGATCGCCTTCGTTCTGGGCGTGTTCGGCGAGCAGCTCAGCTGGTCCCGCCTGCCCTTCATCGTTCTGGTGGCCGTTCTGTCCTCCGTTGGTATGTCTGGCGTGCCCGGCGGCGGCTACATCGGCGAGTACATCATCTGCTCCATCTTCTTCCCCACTCAGATGGAGCTGGCCTTCCCCATCCTGGTGGCCATCGGCAACCTGGTCGATCCTCCCGCAACCATGATCAACTCCGCCGGCGACTATGTTGTGTGCTACATCGTGGAGCGCTTCGTGGAAGGCAAGGATTGGCTGCAGAAGATCATGGCTGGCAAGAACTGATCTCTTCCCTATCCTTAACCGAAAATGGGAGAGCGCCCCTTTCAGGCGCGCTCTCCCCTCTTTTGACCCTTCCCCCGCCATTTATTCGTTGAAATCGACAAAATATTGCTTCGCTTTTTGTGCGAATCAGAAAAGGAGCGTTTCTTATGAGTAAGATCCAGGTCGCCATCGTGGGCTACGGCAACATCGGTTCCTTCTGCGCTCAGGCCGTTCAGGCTGCCCCTGACATGGACTTGGTAGGCATCATCTGCCCCGAGGCCAAGACCCTCTCCCTCACCGGCATCAAGGTGGTGGAGCAGCTGGAGGAGCTGGGCAACGCCAAGATCGACGTGGCCATCCTCTGCGTGCCCTCCCGTCTGGTCACCAAGGTGGCCCCCAAGTATCTGGAGCTGGGCATCAACACCGTGGACCCCTATGACGTACACGGCGTTTGGGACACCCTGCAGGAGATGGACGCCCACGCCCGCAAGGGCAACGCCTGCGCTATCATCTCCGCCGGCTGGGATCCGGGCTCCGACAGCATCATCCGCGGCCTGATGCTGGCCTGCGTGCCCCGGGGCATCACCCACACCAACTTCGGCCCCGGCATGAGCATGGGTCACACCGTGGCCGCCAAGGCCGTTCCCGGCGTGGCCAACGCCCTGAGCATGACCATCCCTCTGGGCGAGGGCATCCACCGCCGCATGGTCTACGTCCAACTGAAGGAGGGCGCCGACTTCAAGCAGGTCGAGGCCGCCATCAAGGCCGACGCCTATTTCGTCCATGACGAGACCCATGTGTTCCAGGTCGATGACGTAACCCAGTTGATGGACCGGGGCCATTCCGTCCTGCTCACCCGCAAGGGCGTTTCCGGCACCACCGACAACCAGAACATGTCCTTCTCCATGAACATCAACAACCCCGCTCTGACTTCTCAGATCATGGTCTCCTGCGCCCGCGCCGCAACCAGACAGGGCCCCGGCGCCCGCACCATGCTGGAGATCCCCGTGATGGATATGCTGCCCGGCGAGCGCAAGGACCTGATCCAGTCTCTGGTCTGAGCCGCCATTTCCTCCCGCAAGCGCCCAACGGCGCCCCGGCTTTTGTCGGGGCGCCGCTGTTTTGTCTGTGTTATGGTGTTGTGATCCGCTCCGTCCGGGCGAGCTTCAGTGTCCGCAGGATATTGTCCAGAGTATAGCGGTAGTTCTCCCTGCTGAAGGCTCTGGACTGGGAGTAGTCCATGGCCTGCCGGTTGATAGAGAACACTGCGGAGATCCCCAGTTCTCCCCCGGCGGCCGCCTCCATCTCCGGGTCGATCCCTCCGGCGATCACTACAACGGGCACCTTCTTCACCCTTGCCCGTTCGCTCACGCCGCTGATCACCTTTCCCCGGATGCTCTGGCTGTCAAAGCGCCCCTCGCCGGTGATCACCAGTTCGCAGCCCTCCAGCCGCCGGTCAAAGTCCACCAGATCCAGCACCGCCTGGATCCCCGGGCACAGCCGCCCGTCCAGCAGAGCCAGTATGCCGGCCCCAAAGGCCCCGGCAGCGCCGCTGCCGGGCACATCGGCCACCTGCCTGTCCAGTGCCTTCTGGAAGATGCGGTCCAGTGCCTTCAGCTGCCCGTCCAGAAGCTCCACCATGGCGGGATCCGCCCCCTTCTGGGGGCCGAAGATGTACGCCGCCCCGGTGGGGCCGTGCATGGGGTTGTCGATGTCGCACATGGCCGTCAGCTCCACATTTTTCAAGAGCTCCCGGGCCGCGGAGACATCCACGGTGCGGATGCGGTCCAGCGTGCCCCCCGTGGGCACAAAGGCGCTCCCGCGCTCATCCAGAAAACGCACCCCAAGGGCCGCCGCGCAGCCGCAGCCGCCGTCGTTGGTGGCGCTGCCGCCCAGGCCCAGCAGGATCCGGGTGTTCCCCCGCTCCACGGCGTGGCGGATCTGCTCCCCCACCCCGTAGGTGCCGGCCCCGCAGGGGTCCTTTCGATCCCCCATCAGGGGCAGTCCGGCGCAGGAGGCCATCTCGATGACCGCCTGTCCGCCCGACAGCTGCAAATAGTCCGCCGTCATGGGCTGCCCCAGGGGGCCCCGCACCGGCACTGTGACCAGCTCTCCGCCGCAGACCTCGTGGAAGCAGGCCACCGTACCCTCGCCGCCGTCGGCTACCGGGATACAGTCCACCTGCCACTCCGGCAGAATGTGCGCAAAGCTCTCCCGGGCAAGGTCACAGATCTCGCCGCTGGACAGCGACCCCTTGAAGGAGTCGGAAATCACGATACACTTCTTCATGGTTCACCCGTTGACCACATTTTCCGGCTTTCCGGCCAGGAACGCTTTCACGTTATCCACTGTGCAGTCCATGATGCGCTGGCGGCTGCTCCTGGAGCCCCAGGACATATGGGGGGTGATGATGCAGTTCTTTGCCTTCAGCAGGGGGTTGTCCGCCCGGATGGGCTCGGTGGACACCACGTCCAGTCCGGCAAAGGCCACCTTCCCGCTGTTCAGGGCATCCGCCAGATCCTGCTCCACCACCATCTGGCCGCGGCTGTTGTTGATGATGATGACGCCGTCCTTCATCTTGGCGATGTTCTCCTTGTTGATGATGCCGGTGTTGAACTCCATCAGGGGCATCTGAAGTCCCAGAACGTCAGACCGGGCAAACAGGTCGTCCAGCTCCACAAACTCAACGCCCAGATCCTTCGCAGCCTGAGAGGGATATTTGTCGAAGGCGATCACATGCATGCCCAGGGCCTTCGCGGCCTCGGCCGTGTGATAGCCGATCTTGCCGCAGCCCAGCAGGCCGTAAGTCTTTCCGGCCACCTCCATCAGGGGGTAATCCCAGTAGCACCAGTCAATGTTATTGGCCCACTTGCCCTCGTGCACCGTTTGGTCGTGATGGCCGATGTGCAGGCAGGCCTCCAGCATCAGGGCTATGGCAAACTGGCTGACGGAATAGCCGCCGTAGTTGGGGACGTTGCAGACGGGGATGCCCTTCTCCTTCGCGCAGGCGATGTCCACCACGTTATAGCCCGTGGCCAGAACGGCGATCATTTTGACGTTGGGACACTTGTCCATGGTAGCTTTGGAGATGGGCGTCTTGTTGGTCAGGACGATGTCCGCATCGCCGATGCGCTGGGCGATCAGGTCGGACTCCTCATAGGACGTCCGGTCGTATACCTTCAGCTCGCCCAGAGCCTCCAGGCCCTCCCAGCTCAGATCGCCGGGATTCTCCGTATACCCGTCCAGAATCACGATTTTCATGTTGTTTCCTCCAGTCTCTGCTTCTCCGTGCGGGGATCTTACTTCTTGCTCAGATAATCCAGCAGGCCGCCGGCGTCCGCCATGTCCTGAATGAACTTGGGGAAGCCGCCGAACCGGTACGACTTGTCCTGAGTCCGATTATAGATTGCACCGCCGTCCATGTCTACCTCAAGCTGATCCCCGGCGCAGATCTCCCGGGCCGCCTCGGGGCTCTCCACAATGGGCAGTCCGATGTTGATGGCGTTGCGATAGAAGATCCGGGCAAATGACGCGGCGATCACGCAACGGATTCCGCTGGCCTTGATGGCGATGGGCGCATGCTCTCTGGAGGAGCCGCAGCCGAAGTTCTCACCGGCCACGATGAAGTCACCGGGCTGCACCGCGGACACAAAGCCGCTGTCCAGATCCTCCATGCAGTGGGCCGCCAGATCCTCGTCCTTATACAGGGCCAGATAGCGCGCGGGCAGGATCACGTCCGTGTCCACGTTATTGCCATACTTGAATACAGTTCCGGCCATCAGATCACCTCCCCGGGCGTAATGATCACGCCGGCCACGGCGCAGGCCGCCGCCACGGCGGGACTGGCCAGATAGACCTCAGAGGTCTTGGCCCCCATCCGACCCACAAAGTTCCGGTTGGTGGTGGAAACGCACCGCTCGTAGTCCGCCAGCACGCCTACATGGCCACCGTTGCAAGGGCCGCAGGTGGGCATGGACACAGTGGCGCCGGCGCGGATGAACAGCTCCAGCAGCCCCTCCTCCATAGCCTGGAGGTAAATGGTTGGTGTGGCGGGAATGATGGTGCAGCGCACGCTGGGAGCCACCTTGTGGCCCCGCAGGATCTGAGCCGCCTGGCGCAGATCCGTGATATGGCCGTTGGTGCAGCAGCCGATGATCACCTGATCCACCGGCAGGCCCACATACTCCTCCACCGGCTTGACGTTGGAGGGCAGGTGGGGCGCGGCCACCACGGGCTTCAGCTGGGAAAGATCCATCCGGATGGTCTTCTCATACTCGGCGTCGGGATCAGGCTCCACCGGGGTATAGGGGCGGTCTACACGGCCCTTCAGATACTCCAGGGTAACTTCATCCACCGGGAAAATGGCGTTCTTGGCGCCGGCCTCGATCGCCATGTTGCAAATGGCAAACCGGTCGTCGATGGAAATGTCCTTAATGGCGTCACCGGTGAACTCAACGCTCATGTATCGGGCGCCGTCCACGCCGATCATCCCGATCAGCGTCAGGATCACGTCCTTGCCGCCCACAAACTCCGGGAACCGACCGGTCAGTTCCACCTGAATAGCCTTGGGCACCTTGAACCAGCTCTCGCCGGCATACATGCCGGCGGCCATGTCCGTAGAGCCGATGCCGGTGGAAAACGCCCCCAGCGCCCCGTAGGTACAGGTGTGGGAATCCGCGCCGATGATCAGCTCACCGGGGGCCACAAAGCCCTGCTCAGGCAGCAGCGCGTGCTCGATGCCCATCCGACCGCCGTCATAGAAGTTCCGGATCCCGTGCTTCTGTGCAAAGGCCCGGCAGGTAGCGCAGTTACGCGCCGCCTGGATGTCCTTGTTGGGGGCAAAGTGATCCATGACCAGCACGATCCTGTCTGGGTCAAACACCTTGTCAAGCCCGTGGGTCTCCATCGCCTGGATGGCGATGGGTGCGGTCACGTCGCTGCCCATCACCAGATCCAGCTTGGCATTGATCAGTTCGCCCGCAGCCACGCTTTCCGCACCGCAGTGCCGGGCGAAGATTTTCTGTGTCATTGTCATGCCCATGGCACGATCTCCCTTCTGCTTTGGGCTGGGATCAATTCTCCTCGCTGTGCTTCTTCTTAAACACGTCCACCTGGAACTGCTTCTCCATGTCGGTCAGGGCGCCCATGCCAACCACGGCGTTGAACTCAGCAAAGCTGGGGACGGAGCCGGATGAGATGATCTCACCGTTGGAGTGGGTCTCTTTCAGACTCTTGAGATAGTTCTCAATGGCCCGCTCCGCGGCAAAGGCGGTGCCCACGGGATAGATCACGATGTCATAGCCGATCTCCTGCAGTTCCTCGAAACTCAGGGTGGGGGACTTTCCGCCCTCGACCTGGTTGCCGAACTTGTAGACGCCGGGGATGGAGCAGACAGCCTTCATGGCCTCCACAGTGGGCAGGCCGTCAGCATAGATGATGTCGGCGCCGGCATCGCGGTAGGCCTCCAGACGGCGCAGGGTCTCATCCAGGCCGTGGGTGGCATAGGCGTCGGTACGGGCGATGATCATCATCTCATCCCGGGCCTCCACGGCGGCGCGGATCTTCTCCACATGCTCCTCCATGGGGATAACGGCCTTCTTCTCCATGTGGCCGCAGCGCTTGGGGAACACCTGATCCTCCAGATGGACGGCGGCCATGCCGGCGCGTTCGAACTCCCGAACCGTGCGGAACACGTTCAAGGGGTTGCCGTAGCCGGTGTCGATGTCGCCGATCAGGGGGATGTTCAGAAAATAGTTCATATTGGCGCAGACGGTGGCCATCTCGTTCATGGTCATCAGGCCGTAGTCGGGCTGACCCAGAATGGAGGCAGACGCGCCGAAGCCGGTCATGAACGCGGCCTCGAAGCCCATCTTCTCCACCAGACGGGCGGACAGGCAGTCATAGGCGCCGGGGGCCACCAGGATCTCGGGCTTCTTCAGACGCTCGCGCAGCACCTGCGCGCCGGACTTTCCACTTGTAGCTCTCATAATTCAAAGCACTCCTTTGCATTGCTCCCGATCTTCCCGTATCGCTCCGCTTTCGAAGGAATGCGGAGCGACACGGGAGTCAGGGCATTGTGATCAATGGTTCCGCCCTCAGTCCAGGATCTCACGGGGCACGTAGACGTAGCCCTCCATGATCCTGCGGGCGGTGCGGCCGTAAGCCGCCTTGACGATCTTTCCGTCCCGGACGCTCATATCGCACTCAATGATGCCGCCTGGGTGGCCGATCCGCACCATACCGTCGGTTATGGTCCTGCCCATAGCCTCGTTGACGATGGTGCCGGGGGTCACCGCGGCGCAGCCGGTACAGACCGTGGCCGTGCCGGAATAGGTCTTGTGCATGATCCCCATGAACATGTCACGGGAAACGAAGTCGATCTCGTCCGCCGAGACGGCAGCCCCGTCAATATGGCTGGCGTAGTCCTGAGAAGGAGAGACGAACGCCACCATGGGCACCGCGCGGATCTTGGTGCGGGCGGTCTCCTGATCGGGAGCGATGCCCATGACCACCGCCGCAGTGGTGCGGATCTCCTCCAGCAGTTCCAGCATCCGGGGGTTGCCGTCGATCTGGCGGGGAGATTCGGTACCCTCCAGGCCCAGATCCTTGGCCCGGACGAACACCATAGGACTGCCGGCGTCCAGCATGGACACGGACAGGGAACCAAAGCTCTTAATCTCCAGTGTATCCATGGGATTACCTGTGGGCAGCAGCCGTCCGGTCTTGGCTCCGATGGTGCCAGCCATGTTGATGCCGATGCGGGCGCCGGTTCCGGGCGCGCCGTCCATCTTATAGCCGCCCTTCGCCTGGGGCTTGCCGTCCTTGACGGGCACCTCGGCCACAAACACCTTCTGGGTGTTGGTGTTGTAGATGCGCACGGTGGTCACCGGCTCCACGGCCTTCACCAGTCCCTGCTGAATAGCGAAGGGGCCGACTCCCGCGGAGATGTTTCCGCAGTTGCTGGAATAATCTACGCGGGGGGCGTTGATCTCCACCTGACCAAAGGTATAGTCAATGTCGGCATCCTCGCGGGAGGATACACCGATCACTGCTAACTTGCTGGTCAGGGGATCGGCCCCGCCCAGGCCGTCGATCTGACGGCTGTCCGGACTGCCGAAGATAGAAAGGATGACCTTGTCCCGGGTCTCGGGATCCGCGGGCAGATCGTTACTGAGAAGGTAAATGCCTTTACTGGTTCCGCTGCGCATGATCACGCAGGGAATCCGTTCCATTTCAGGGCTGTACATACTGCACTTCCTTTAACATCTTGGCCTAATCATAGCCGAGTCACACTTTCTGCACAGGATAGGCACTGTGCTCAAACACACAATAATCGTGTCCCGGCAACACGACGCCGCCAATGGCCTTCACACGCTCCATGCTGGCAAAGTAATCCCGCAGATCGATATGAATTCCGTTGACGAACATGGGGTCGTGCTCATAGCACTCCAGCAGACCGATCAGATCGCCGGCAATGACGTGGGGGCCGGCCTCCGTATCCACCACAACGGACTGGGAGCCCAGGGTATGACCCGGGGTGGTGATCACACGGATACCATCCATGATCTGGCTGTCGCCCTCCAGCGCGATATAGGGGGTTTTGAATACCTCCGCCGAGTCATAGGACCCGGCAAATATTTTCACCGGAGGATTCTTCGCCTCCTCGATCTCCCGCCGCTGAACATAGAACTTTGCGTTGGGGAACAGATCGTTGTTGCCCGAATGATCCCAGTGCAGGTGCGTAAGGATCACGGTGGTAATATCCTTCGGGTCCACGCCCATGCGCTTCAGCGCCGCCGCGGGATGCTGCTCCGGTGTACGGGTATAGGGCTGCCAGCGGCCATCCGGCGCAACGCCGCCGGTGTCCACCATAATGTGGTGTACCCCATCGGTCAGGTACCAGCAGATAAGCGGGAAATCAATTTTCACGCCCGGGGCCTGCATAAACGCCAGATTGGATTTCTGCCGGTTCAGGTCGCCCACATGAAGGGGATAGATCTTGAAATTGGCCACGTTCAGTCCTCCTTAACAAACAGGTCCAGCAGCTCCTGCGGTCCCTTCAGGTTTTCCAGTTTCATCACCGTATCCACGATCTGTGCGATCTGCGCCTCACTCAGATGTTCACCGCAGTGCTCATAGAGCTTTGCGATGTTATCCTTCGGCTGCAAATAGACCGGCTCTTCCCGGTAAATAGTCTTTACTTCACCGTTCTTCAACTTTAGTTCCACACGGACAGGCTGCTTGACCGGGAATTTCTCCGTATACTCAGGATCAACTTCCAGTCTCATAACGCCCGCAAGCCGTGTGACCTCAGGATTTCTAAAGTCGTAATAGTTTGCATTGGCAATGCGCCGATTCACCATCGATGACGCGAAATTAAAATGGTTGCTCATCCGCGCCTGCAAAAGGGCGTCGAAGGGCCCTTGATTATCGCAGCCGGCATAGGTCTTTCCAAGCTGGAACGTGTAGATGACGCCCGATGCAATATCTTCCGGCCGGATGCCCTGCTTTACGGCGTCCAAAGCCGCCTGAGCCGTTGTCTGTACCAGCGCGCAGGCCGGAGCGGGCTTGAACAGCACATCCAGAATGGAGTAATGCCCATCCTCACAGTTCAGCGCTTCCAGATTCTCCTGAGAGAAGCCAAATGCCGCACAGATCCCGGCACTGCCTTCCACGATCTCCACCGGTGCTGTAACGCCGCGCTTTGCCAGCTGGGCGGCAATGATACCTCCGCGGGCCGCAGTTCCGTTCTGGAAATAGAGGTCGTCGGTTCCTTCGATTGCCCACTGATTGATACCGGCTGTAAAACTGGCAGACAGCGCAAAAGCGGTAAGCTGCTGTTCGTAAGTCAGCTTCAAAAGCCGGCCCGCCGTCATGCAGCTGCCAAAGGTACCGATGATCGAAGTAGGCCGGAAGCCCCGGCGGCCGAACTCCGGGCAGGCGGTGCCTCGCCCGATGCGGGCCATCATCTCATAGCCGGCCACGATAGACGTCACAACTTCCGTCATGGGCGTTCCGGTCTCCTCCGCAACGGCCAGCGCAGCTGGAATGATGATCACGCCTGGGTGGGCATTGCTGTCTCGGTGAATGTCCTCATACAGAATGCTCTGGGCATAGACCGCGTTCGTAAACGCCGCATCCGCCATATTGGACTTCTGCGTCGAAAACCAAATAGACGCGTTTCCCGCCGGATGCAGAGCCGCTTCCATTTCGCGGGCAGCCTTAGACCATCTCTCGTCTATTCCCGCGTACGCGCACGCCAGTGAGTGGAGAACGCACAGCTTGACCTTCTCAACGACTTCCGCAGGCAACTTCTCATACGTCATTTCATAGATCGGTTTTACCAACTTCTCCGCAAGTGTCATGGGTGATTCCTCCGGTCTGGTTATATTTCTACTCGCCAGTAAGTCTGGTATCCCGAACAATCCCGGAGGATCATTCGGGATACCAAACTCTGTTTTCCAATTAAACCTTATCAGGATTCTTCAACGGTGCCAAATACTTTACTCTCCAATTCTCGTCAACCGGCTTTGTTACAGCACTCACAACAATGCAGATCGCAATATTGGCCAGGAAGCCCCAGAAGCCGCCCATAAAGCCCAGCGGGTTGCCCCAAACGATAGTGCCAAGGGCGGACACGACCAGACCCGCCAGATAACCCAAGCAGGCGCCTTCCTTGGTCATGCGCTTGAACACGAAGATGCCCATAACTGGGACGATCATCTGTGCAAAACCAGCCAGCGTCAGGTTGATCAGGATCTCAATGGTCTGAATGGTCATAAAGGACATGATCACACCGATCACCAGGATAACCAGCACAAACATCCGGCCCCACTGTCTGACCTTCTCATCGGAAGCATCAGGTCTGACGGTCTCGCCAATGTCAATGGCGAGGATGGAGGAGCAGGTCACCAGGATAGAGGAAATGGTCGACATACCGGCCGCCAGAATGCCCAGAGTTACAAAAATACCCCAGACAGGCGCATATTCGGCCATGAAGGCCACCAGGCCATTTTCAGGGTTGGCCATCTCAGGCATTGAAACGTGCATATTCAGGCCGCAGAACACTACAGGCAGGCAGACCGCGAAGCAGAAGAACGCGCCCATATAACCGGCCAGCTTGCGGCAGTCCTTACTGGACTTAGCGGCGTAAGTGCGCTGCCACACATAAGGAGCAAAGAAACCACCGAGGCCCTGAATGAAGAAGAAGGACAAATACCGTCTCCAGCTCCAGTACTCAGTAACATCCTTATAGTACAAAACCTCGGGAGCGGTTTCCATCAGGCGCTTCCAGCTTTCGGCATAGCCGCCGTTGGTGCCCGCAACAATAAACAGGCAGCCCCACAGAATAACGATGAACAGTAGGCCCTGCGCCGTGTCCACCCACGCCTGAGAGGTGAAGCCTCCGAAATACACATAGATGCCAACCACCACAGCGGTGATCAGGATAGCAGCCTTGAAGGAAATAACATCATTGGTGATGGCGCTCATAGCCCAAGAGACGCCGCGGATCTGTGCCATCATGGACGGGATGCAGAACGCCAACATACCGACCGCGATCAGCAGCTTAAACCCCTTGGAGCGGTAATAATCAGATACCAGCTGGGCGGGCGTTACAAAGTTATGGGCCTTGGACAGCTTCCAGAAACGAGGGCCGAAAACGCCCATGCAGGAAACTACCAGAAGCTGCCACGTGCTGATGCCAATCCAGCCGATGCCGTTCTTATACAGGGAACCTACCACGCCCTGATAAAGACCGGTAGAGAACCAGGTCGCAACAGTGGTGAAAAACAGGATAAAGTTCTGTGTGCCAGTACCGATAAAGTAGCCACGGGAAGTAGAAACGGTCTCTTCTTTATACCCAAGTCCCAGACCAACGGCCAAGCTGAATGCCAAATAGACAACAATGGCGATAATCGCCGCAATCGTGTATGCGCCCATTATTTTACCTCCCCATTATCGTCTGTTTCATCAAAACTCTGCCAAAGCTTTTTGGAGCCATAGAACACCAGTCCGCAGCCAACCAGGATGACCAGGTTGGTATACCACATGGTGAACGGCGTACCCAGAAGCATGGGCTCAACAACATTCAGGATAGGGAAAATAAAAGGGCTGAATACGAAGAATACATAGATCGCGAAAAGGATCCAATACAGAATCTGCTTCTTTTTTGTGCTCATTTGTGTTCCTCCCTCGACTGATTTGAAGATTTCTTAGATATCGCAGAGTCCCATGTTCCCGGCATCACATCCGGGAACACGGACATCTGCGCAACACAACCGTCTTACAGCCCTTTCAGGCTCCGTCAGAATCAATACAGCAGGTCAAGCAGCTCGTTCAGGTTGGGCAGCTCGTCCAGATGCTCACACAGGTCGATGATCTTC
>CAKUHV010000011.1 GCA_934659445.1 uncultured Oscillospiraceae bacterium
CTGGGCTTCACGCTGCTCCCCCAGTCCGGCCATTACTTCGGGCGCACGGTGACCGTGACCTATAACGGCAAGGAGGCCCGGGTGTCCGATGGCTTCTTCAGCAGCTTCGACACCAAGTATATCGGTGTGAGCTACTCTGGTGAACCTGTGACCCCCGTCACCGTCACCGATATCGCCGCCGAGAGCAAGACCTATGACGGCACCACGGCGGCCACCCTCACCGGCGGCACACTCAGCGGCGTGGCGGAGGGCGACACCGTAGCGCTTGACTTCTCTGATGCGAAAGCGGAATTCGACAGCAAAGACGCAGGAAACGACAAGGGTGTTACAGTCAAGGGTACCCTCAAGCTGACGGGTGCGGATGCCTACAAATACACGCTGACCCAGCCTGACCTCCGCAATCTCACGGCCAACATTACTCCCTGCACCGCCATCACCGACGCCACCAACAAGACCCAGACCATCTATGTGGGCGGGAGCAGCTTTGAAGTGCCCAAGTTCACCGGCGTGACTGTGAACGGCAAGACCGAAACGGTCACTGGCGATTTGGCCTATAAGGTAGAAAACACAGACAAGACTGTGGCGGAGATCGGCGAGGCCCTCAAAGCCTTGAAGGCTGGGGAGAAACTGGAAATCGGCTACAGCTTCACTGCCACTGACGACAACTATTCTGATACCGCGAAGACCGGCGCCATCACCGTCACCGCACAAAACCGTCCCAGCTCCTCTCCCACCCGCTACAACGTCACCGTGGATAAGGCCGTCAACGGCACCGTGACCGTGACCCCCTCCCGGGCCAGCAAGGGCGACACCGTGACCGTCACCGTCAAGCCTGACAGCGGCTATGTGCTGGAGACGATCACCGTCACCGACAAGGACGGCAAGGAACTTGAACTGACCGACAAGGGCGACGGCAGGTACACCTTCACCATGCCCCGCGGCGAAGTCACCGTAAAGGCTACCTTCATGGAGGACAACACCGTTCTGAACTTCTTCTACGACGTGCCCAACGACGCCTACTACTACGAGGCCGTGAAGTGGGCCGTGGAGAAGGGCATCACCAGCGGCGTGGGCAACAACCTGTTCGGCTCCAACGACCCCTGCACCCGGGCTCAGATCGTCACCTTCCTGTGGCGCGCCGCCGGCTCCCCGGAGCCCAAGGCGCTGAGCAGCTTCACAGATGTGCCCGCTGACGCGTGGTACGCCAAGGCCGTGGCGTGGGCCGTGGAGAACGGCGTCACCGCCGGTGTGGGCGACAATCTGTTCGGCTCCGGCGACACCTGCACCCGTGCCCAGAGCGTGACCTTCCTGTTCAAGGCGCTGAAGGCCGTGGCCAAGGGCCAGGCCGGCTTCCGTGACGTGGCCAGCAGCGACTGGTTCGCCAAGGCTGTGGCCTGGGCCGTGGAGAACGGCGTCACCGCCGGTGTGGGCGACAATCTGTTCGGCTCCGGCGACCCCTGCTCCCGCGCCCAGATCGTTACCTTCCTGTTTAAGGCCTACAATCCCTGATCGCGAGACATACAAAAGCCCTCCGGCGGAAGATTTTGAAACTTTGAAAAAGTTCCAAAATCTTATGATTAAAAACGAATGGCCCAGGCCACCTTCTCTTGCCCCTGCGGGGCAATTCACCTTGTGACACCCTTCCTGGGTTATCGGCGGGCTAAGAGCCGCCGCTTCGCGTCGGTTGCCCGCCGAATCTGGCCTGCGGGCCTTGTCTTTCGTAACTATCTTCCTTCCCGTATCTATACGTACTGCTACTTTTCCGACATTCTCAAGCCCCCCGTGCCAAGGCACGGGGGGCTCTCTTTGTTCATTCCCGGTCGGGAGCGGCGGCGTCACTCAGAAGCTCCTCCGCCTCCCGGCGGCTGTAGCAGCCGTTGAGCACCGCCAGCAGGGCGTTGGCGCTCATGTGCTCCGGCAGGTCCAAACGGCGCAGCAGCTCCAAACGGCGCCGGGCGCTGCCCTCGCCCCCGGTCAGTCCGGCGGCAAACAGATCGGCCTTGGTCAGGGCGGGGCTCTCCCACTCCAGAGCCGTCTCATCCAGCACGGTGGCCCCCGCCCGGCGCAGCACCTGCTCCAGCACCCGGGGGGTCATCCCCTCCACCCCCAGCTTACCCTCCTTCCCCGGCTGGCGCTTGCGGCGCTCCTTGCCGGGGATGTCGGGGATGTAGGCGTGCTTCACCCACTGCTGGGGCACCGCCCCCTTGATACGGTTACGGATGACGAAGCCCGCCCCGTCGGAGTCGGTGAGGACGATCAGTCCCCGCTTCTCCGCCGCCCGGCACAGCAGGGCCAGCTGCTCCGGATCCTTGAAGATGTGAAAGCCCCCGGTCTCTAAGATCAGGGTGTCCACCACCTGGGACAGGGCGTTCTTGTCGTACCGCCCCTCCACCACGATGGCCTCTTTGATGCGCAGCATGGCGGCCCTCCTATCGCGCCCGGGCGGGCTGAGACAGCTCCAGCAGCAGCTGGGTCAGCAGCTCTTTGCCGTCCTGTCCGCTGGACTTCATGGCCAGATCCACCTGGCCGCAGCGCACCACCGCCCTGCGGCACCAGGCCAGGGAGAACCGCCGGGCGGAGCCCATGAGCTTCTCCGCCGGATAGGGCTTCAGCCCCCACAGGGCGGCGATCTCCCCCGCCCCCATGTGGCCGTCCAATGCCAGCCGGGC
This sequence comes from uncultured Oscillospiraceae bacterium, assembly GCA_934659445.1. Classification (GTDB taxonomy): domain Bacteria; phylum Bacillota; class Clostridia; order Oscillospirales; family Oscillospiraceae; genus Lawsonibacter. The sequence goes on from CAKUHV010000011.1 coordinate 2,670, forward strand.
GGAGTACAGCTGCCGCATCTGCCGACCCAGCGACCACATGATCCTGATGGGCGGCTCCTGCATCTGCAAAAGCTCCCCCAGCACGGCGGCGGCCCGGTCGAAGTCCCCCTCGCCGATGGCGTCGGTCATGCGGAACACCACCGCGTCCAGCTGGGGAGTGGCCACGGCGTCGATGTCCTCCCGGGTGATGCGGGGGCCCCTGGCATAAGCGGCCACCTTCTCGATCTCGCCGATGAGGGTGGTCATCAGATCGCCGCACAGGAAGATCAGATCCAGAGCCAGACGGGAGTCGATGTCCTTCCCCGCCGCCCGGAACCGGCGGCGCACCCAGTCCACCAGATCCCCCTGATCCTGCCGGGCGAAGTTCACCACCGTGCCGTACTGCTTCAAAGCGGCGGCCAGCTTGGTGCGGGCGTCCCCCTTGTAGGGGATCAGGTCGTAGATAAACACCACACAGCAGTAGTCGGGCAGCTGGGCGAACAGGGCGGCGTACTGCTCCCGATCCTTCTCCCCCGCCTTATACAGGTCGAAGTCCGTCACCTGCACAAGGGTGCGCTCCCCCATCATGGGCAGGCAGTCGACGGCCTCCTCCAGGGCGTGGGGGGACATATCCCTGGCGGCGATCTCGTGGAGGTTGAAGGCGCCCATCCCCCCGGCCAGCAGCTGCTGCCGCAGCTGACCCAGATAGTAGTCCCGGAGATAGGTCTCCTCCCCGTGGAACACATACAGCTGTCCCGGTGTCTTGGCGGACAGATCCTTTTTCAGTTTGGTATAGCCGGCAGTGTCCGGCTTTGCTTTGGGCGGCATAGCGTTTCTCCTTCATGTACTATCGGTATCAATTCCCCCGGGCCCGGATGAGCACCGTGCCCTGCAGGTCTGTGCGGTAAAGCTCGGTCCCGGCGGCGGAAAGGCGCTCCATCGTCTCGGCCGCCGGGTGTCCGTAACGGTTGTCGGCCCCCACGGAAATCACGGCGGTCTCCGGCTGAATGGCGGCCAGCAGCTCCAGCGAGGTGGAGTGTCCGGAGCCGTGGTGTCCCGCCACCAGCACCTCCACATGGGGCAGCTGCGTGTGCTCCAGCAGCAGCTGTTCCACGTCGCCGCCCATGTCCCCGGTGATGAGCACGTCGAAGTCACCTGAGGTGGCCAGCACAGACAGCCCCTCCTCGTTGGTCTCCCCCACGCCCAGAGGCGCGAACAGGTGCAGAGCTCCGCCGCCGTCCAGCTCCACCGTCCGGTCCCGGCTGAGCTCCTCCATGGGAATGTTCTTTTCCTTTGCAATACTGACGATCTCCTGCCGCAGAGGGGAATCCTCCCCCGCCGCAGGCAGCACGATTGCGTCCACCGGCACCCGCTCCAGCAGCTGGGGCACGCCGTTGGCGTGGTCGTCGTGGAAGTGGGTGATCACCAGCAGGTCCAGCCTCTGCCCGCCCATGCTCCGGATATAGTCGGCGGCGATGTCCCCGGCGTCGGTCTGACTGTCACCGCCGCAGTCCACCAGCGCCCAGCTGTCCCCACAGCGCAGCAGCACGCTCTCCCCCTGCCCCACGTCCAGTACCGCGGCCGCCATAGCCCCGCTCCGGAAGGTGCTCACCGTCAGAGCCACGGCGGCGCACAGAGTTGCGGCGCAGACGGCGGCGGATACCCTAAGCCGCTTTTTGCCCTTGATGAAAGCGCCGGCCAGCAGAACGGCATACACCAGCGCCAGCCAGGCCCGGTAGTAGAAGGAGTCCATGGTCAGGGCGGCAAAGGGCACATTGGACAGCCTAGGGACGACCCAGTTGAGGTAGGCGGTCAGCGGAGCGGTAAGCTCCGCCCCGAGGCCGCCAAGCGTCGGACTGACCACGGCCAGCGCGCCGGAGACCAGCCCGCCCACAAATACCAGCCCCACCGCCCACAGGGTGAGCAGATTGGCCAGCAGAGAGACCACGGACACCGAGCCGAAGTACAGGGCCACCAACGGCGTGGTGAACACCATGGCCCCCAGCGTGGCGGACAGGGTGGACACCAGAAAGAACACCGCCCGGTCCAACAGCCACATGGGGGTAAAGTGCTTGCGCTTTTTCGGCTGATAGAGGGAAAAGGCCCAGCCCTGAATGGCGCCGGAGCAGCAGAAGATCCCCGCCACCGCCAGGAAGGACAACTGAAGGCCCACATGGGCCGCGGCAAAGGGGTTCTGCATCAGGATCAGCAAAAGGGCAAAGCCCAGGGCCGTGGGGTCGTCCCGCTCCCGGTCGAACAGGGGCGCGATCTCCAGCAGCAGGATCATCACCGACGCCCGCACCACCGAGGGGGTGCTGCCCGCCACCGTCATGAACAGCAGCACCAGGGGGATGAGCACCAGGGCGGTGCGTTTTCGGCCCCGGCCCAGCAGCAGGGACAGCGCCCCCGCCAGAAAGGCCACGTGCATCCCGGACACCGCAACCGTGTGGGACAGGCCGGTGCGCTGGAGAGAGGAGGTAAAGGGGTCGGACAGGCTGTCCCGGTTGCCGGTGACCAGAGCCTTTACCAGAGGGGACGCATCCCCGGAAAAGCTGCGGTCGATCCCCGCTTTCAGCCTTTGAGACAGCACCGCCGGCCAGCAGGAGACGGGGATATGCTCCGGACGGTGGATGCTCAGCTCGCCGTAGGCCACGCCCCGCAGGAAGATGCCCTTGGCGGTGAAATAAGTGACCTCCGCTCCGCTGAAGGTGCGCTCGGCCAGGGTGCAGTGGGCCACGGTCCCGATCTTATCCCCGGGACAAAGGCCGCTGCCCTGTTCGTCCACATAGAGCAGGGTGGGAACGGTCACCCGGCCTTCGGTCTCAACCTTCACGGGAACCGACCAGCCCCAGGCCGTCTTCCGGGCGTAGTCGGTGACGGTGCCCGTCAGGCGCACCGTTTTCCCATCCAGCTCCCGGGCCGGAGCATAGAATACCGCTGTATAGACGGCCGTCCAGGCCAGGCCCGCGGCCAGTCCGCCGCAGATCAGGGCCGCCCGCTTTCTCCCCTTCGGCAAAGCGCGCGCCAGAAGGGACAGGGGACACAGCAGAGCCAGCGCCCCCGCCAGAGGCAGCCACAGCCCCTCCGGCAGCACATACACCGCCCCGAACACCCCGGCGGCAAAGGAAAAGGAGGCGATGGCCAGACAGCGCACGGTCCCTCCCCCTTTCTCTCCATTTCCCGGGAAATCGATATATTGAATTCTACCGCTTTTCCGGCTAAAAGGCAAGGATAACCGCCCGCGCTTGTGTTTTTTCCGGGAGCATGATAGAATACAGGGCATAGTATGCTCCCGCCCGGGGCGCCCCGGCGCGGATTGAGCCCGAAACCGAGGGATCTCCATGACTGATTATTTCCACTTGAACGCCGACCGCGACACCCTGCTGAATCTGTCCAGTCTTGGGCTGGCCCATCTGGGGGACAGCGTGTACGAGGTGATGGTGCGCTCCTGGCTGTGCCTGCACGGCAAGGCCCGGGCCGCCGACCTGCACAAATCCACGGTAAAATATGTGGCCGCCCCGGCTCAGGCCCGGATGACACAGGCCATCCTGCCCCTGCTGACGGAGGAGGAGCAGGACGTGTTCCGCCGGGGGCGGAACACCGCCCCCCACTCCGTGCCCAAGGCCGCCAGCCGGGAGGAGTATCAGACCGCCACCGCCCTTGAGGCGCTGTTCGGCTGGCTGTATCTTCAGGGCCGCACGGAGCGGCTGAATCAACTGTTTTCCCTGATGATGGGAGAGGAGGCGATGTGACATGCCCCTGGACGCACTGTGCCTGTCCGGAGTGCTCCACGAGCTGCGCGGCGCCCTGACCGACGCCCGCATCGACAAGATCTACCAGCCCGGCCGGGATGAGGTGGTGCTGGGCCTGCGCTCCCCCCAGACAGGGAACGTAAAGCTGCTGCTGTCCGCCAGCCAGAGCCACCCCCGTGCCCAGCTGACCGCTCTGCCCCGGGAAAACCCCGATGCGCCCCCCATGTTCTGTATGCTGCTGCGCAAGCACCTGACCGGCGGGCGGCTGCTGGCCATTACTCAGCCCCCTATGGAGCGCATGGTGGAACTGAAATTTGAGGCCGCCAACGAGCTGGGCGACCGGGTGGAGCGCCGTCTGGTGCTGGAGGCCATCAGCCGCCGGGCCAATCTTCTGCTGCTGGACGGCGAGGGGCGGATCATCGACTGTATCCGCCGGGTGGACTCCGGCCTGGACAGCGGAACCGGGCAGAGCCGCATTCTCCAGCCGGGAATGTTCTACCGCCTGCCCCCCGCTGTGGAGAAGGCGGACCCCGCCGCCCTGTCACCGGATGAGCTGGAGGCCCTGTTCTCCGCCGCGCCGCCGGACAGCCGGGGCAGCGGGTGGCTGCTGGACACCTTCGGCGGCCTGTCCCCCCTGATCTGCCGGGAGCTGTGCTTCCGCGCCTGGGGCGACGACAGTCTGACCTTTGGCGAAGCGGGGGAAAACAGCCGCCCGGCCCTGCTGAAGCAGTTGGAGCGGTTGCTCGATTCTGTAAAGGAAAACCATTTTACGCCTGTAATGTTAACAAGAGAAGACCGCCCCTTCGACTTCTCCTTTACCCCCATCGGGCAGTATGGCAGCGATGTAAAGTTCGTTTCCTTTCCAGCGTTCTCTCCCCTGCTGGATCAGTTCTATGAGCAGAAGGAGCAGCAGGAGCGTGTCAAACAGAAGGGGCAGGACCTGATCCGGGCCGTGACCAACGCCCGGGACCGCACCGCCCGCAAGATCGCCCACCAGGAGCAGGAGCTGGCCGCCACCCGGGACCGGGAGCGGCTGCGCCAGATCGGGGACATCCTCACCTCCAACCTGCACTGCATGGAGCGGGGCATGGACTGTCTCCGCACCGTGGACTTCTACGACCCGGAGCAGCGAGAGGTGGACATCCGTCTGGATCCCCTCCTCACCCCCCAGCAGAACTCGGCCAAGTACTATAAGGAGTACAACAAGGCCAAGACGGCGGAGAAGATGCTGACCATCCAGCTGACCAAAGGCCGGACGGAGCTGGAGTATCTCAACAGTGTACTGGAGAACATCTCCCTGTCCGAGGGGGAGCGCGACCTGCGGGAGATCCGCCAGGAGCTGGCCGGCTGCGGCTACCTCCGGGGCGCCAAGGCCAAGGGGCAGGAGAAGCGGGCCAACTCCAAGCCCATGGAGTTCCGCTCCTCCGCCGGGCTGCGCATCTCCGTGGGCAAAAACAACACCCAGAATGACCTGCTCACCTGCAAGCAGGCCTTCAAGAGCGACATCTGGTTCCACACCCAGAAGATCCACGGCTCCCACGTCATCCTGTGGACGGAGGGGAAGGCCCCCGACGCCCAGAGCCTGAACGAGGCCGCCTGTCTAGCCGCCTGGTTCTCTCAGGGGCGGGAGGGCGGCAAGGTCCCCGTGGACTACACGCCGGTGAAATTTGTAAAGAAGCCCGCCGGGGCCCGCCCCGGCATGGTGGTCTACACCACCTATGAGACCGCCTGGGTCACGCCGGACGGGGAGCTGGCCAAGCGGCTGCGGGTCAAGTGACCTCTTTTCTTCTTTCCGCCCCTGTGCTATACTGGGTAATGTAAAACGTTCTCTCAGAAAGGAGGATTTTCATGTCTGATTGTCTGTTCTGCAAGATCGCCGAAGGGGAGATCCCCTCCAATAAGGTGTACGAGGACGCGGTGTGCCTTGCCTTCCGGGACATCGACCCCCAGGCGCCCACCCACTTTCTGGTCATCCCCAAGGCACACATCGCCTCCTGCGCCCAGGTGAACGAGGACAACGCCGCCCTTGTGGGGCATATGTTCACCGTTATCGCCAAGGTGGCCCGCGAGCTGGGGCTGGACAGCTACCGCGTGGTGTCCAACTGCGGCCAGCAGGCCGGTCAGAGCGTCCCCCACCTGCACTTCCATGTGCTGGGCGGCCGGGACATGACCTGGCCCCCGGGCTGAAACAGACAGGGATCCCCCGGCTCTGCCGGGGGATCCCTGTTACTTCCAACAATCTTCGATCACGTCGTGCAGGCCCACCGGACCAACGCCGTTGCGCACCAGCAGAGACATCAGCGCCCGGGCCCGCCGGAAGCTCAGGGTCAGAGCTGGCACGCTGCTGCGCTCGCCGCCCTCCTCCGCAACGCTGATCCCGTAAAACTCATACCGTTCGCTGTCTGTCCTATACTGTTCCACCGTGAGCATATAGCGAAAGGAGCGCTGACGCCCCTCCTGATCCCGCAGCGTACACGCCGCAGTCTGACAGATCCGCATCTTATGGCCCCCTTCTGCTGGTCTCCGCCCCCGGCAATGCATCCGGAGACGGGACCGTAAGCTTCTTCTGTCCCCCATTATACGAAAACCCGGCCCAATATGGAAGAAAAAAATATCGCAAATTCCCCCATAATTCGACACGGGGAAAAGCCCGCGTCAAACTTCCGCGAACCGCCTTGACAGCAGGGCCGTTTTGTGGTAGTATTCTATGGCACTTGCAGGTGTAGTTCAATGGTAGAATGTCAGCTTCCCAAGCTGAACACGCGGGTTCGATTCCCGTCACCTGCTCCAAAAAAGAGAGACACGATTTTTATCGTGTCTTTCTTTTTTGGGCTTCGGCCCGGCGGCCGGCGCCAGTCTATCCCCGTCCGGGCAGAGCCCCCCCGATGTTTACTTTCCCCCGCTTCTGGGCTATAGCAAAAAAACAAATCCCAATTTCATTTCGTGTTCCTTTGCAGAAGAAATATCAGTGTTCCCCGCCCCTGCGAGGGCGGGGAACACAAAAAAGAATCGGGAGAAAAACAAAACAGAATACGGATGTAGCCACATGAAAAAGACGATTTCTCTGCTTCTTGCGTTTGCCCTTTCCCTTGCTCTCGCCGTCCCTGACCTTGCCTATGACGAGGCGGCGGAGACGCAGAGGGCCAATGAGCTTTACACGGCGGGCCTGTTCAACGGCTATGGGAATGACGCGAACGGCAACCCTGTTTTTGGCCTGAACGACACGGCGACCCGTGCTCAAGGCATCACCATGTTTGTGCGGGTGCTGGGCAAGGGGAACGAGGCACAGCAGAACGCCGCGGCCTATGACCTGCCCTTTACCGACCTGCCCGATTGGTGCCGCAGCTATGTCGGCTATGCCTACGCCAACAAATATACGAGCGGCACAAGCAGCACGACCTTCTCCCCGAACGATACGCTGACCGCAAACCAGTTTATGACCTTCTGCCTGCGGAGCCTCGGGTATGTGGAAGGAAAAGACTTCTACTATACAGACCCGACAGGGCTTGCGGCGAAGTTAGGTATTATCAAGCAGGGCGAATGGCAAAATAATACCACGCCGTTCAAGCATGGCGACATGGTTTTAATGGCGTATAACACCTTGTATGTTGCTCCGTCCATCATGGAAACTCTTCCGGCCGATCATATCGACCAGCCCGAGAAGCCCGGCAACAACAATCCCAACCTGCTTCCTGAGAAGATTGAAACCACCGACTTTGACGCTGATGCTAATCTAACGTTGACTGATGCCAACGGCAATTCTTTTGCTGACCTGGAGTATAGCAAAGGGATGATTATTACCAGTGAGCGTATTCAGCGTTCCTCTTCCGGTAAGGAAGCGATTGTTGAGTATGTTAACGAAATGGAGGACGTGTTCTTTGACGTCGGTGCCAGTTGGACCTCTGATTCCTATGTTAAGTTGGCTGGTAAAAGTACACATATCTCCATTGATGACGCTGGGAGATATAACGTATACATGAAGAAAGTCAACGGCAATACGGAAGGCACAAACCTGTGACTCAACTTCATTGCCTATGTAACCAACAAGGATGTGGCCAAGGCCGTGTATGGTATTTGCGTTGAGAAAATTACTCTGGGCGACTTGAATCCCATGTCTGCCGAGTTGGTTGCCAAGTATGGCGGTACGCTGGTAAGTGATATCGTAGAAAGTGATATTGACGATTTCTATTGGGGGGTACAGCATCGGCATTTCGTATACGGCAAGTGAGAGGCACGATGTGTCTGTTCGCGACGGTATTCCAACATATCTTATCGTAATCTAATCTAAGGTTCCGGCCACGCAAATTTGCGTGGCCAAAACCTTCTTGCAGGTAAATCTCCATCAAACTATTTATCTTTTGGTGTTCCCCGCCCCCGCAGGGGGCGGGGAACAAAAAAAATAAATCAAGCCATTCACTCCAATGACATTGGCCGCCCCCCCTTACCTTTTCCCGCCTTTTGTGGTATACTGCTGCCATCGATTTTTACATGGGGAGGCAGCGCCATGAACAAGCTGTTTGAAAACGACTCCTATCTCACCCGGTTTACCGCCCGGGTGCTCTCCTGCGCCCAGGGTAAAAAGGGCTATGACATCACCCTGGATCAGACCGCCTTCTTCCCCGAGGGGGGCGGACAGCCCTATGACACCGGCACCCTCGGCGGCGTGCCCGTGCTGGAGGTACACAACCGGGAGAGGCAGATCGTCCACACCTGCGCCGGTCCCCTGGAGGTGGGCGCACAGGTGGAGGGGCTCGTGGACTGGGAGCGGCGGCTGGACCACATGCAGCAGCACTCCGGCGAGCACATCGTCTCCGGTCTGGCCCACGCCAAATACGGCTGCGACAATGTGGGCTTCCACATGGGCAGCGACGTGGTAACCATCGACCTGAATGTGGAACTGGATCAGCAGCAGCTGGAGGAGCTGGAGCTGGAGGCCAACCGCTACCTGTGGCAAGACAGGCCGGTGCAGCTGCTTTACCCCACCGCCGACGAGCTGGAGCGGATGGACTACCGCAGCAAGAAGGCCATCCAGGGCCAGGTGCGCATCGTCACCTTCCCCGGGGCGGACACCTGCGCCTGCTGCGGCACCCATGTGCGCTCCGCCGGACAGGTGGGCCTGATCAAGCTGCTGAGCGTGCAGCGGTTCCGGGACGGCGTGCGCATCGAGCTGGTGTGCGGCGGCCGTGCGCTGCGTTATGTCAACGCCATGGTGGCCCAGAACCGCCATATCTCCAACCTGTTGTCCACCAAGGCGGCGGAGACCGGCTGCGGGGTGGAGCGTCTGTTGGAGGAGAACCACCAGCTGAAGGCCCGCCTGACCGCCATGGAGGACGCCCGCTTCCGCGCTCTGGCGGAGCAGTACACCGGGGCCGGGGATGTGCTGCTGTTTGAGGAGGGACTGACCCCCGACAGCCTGCGGCGGCTGTGCGACGCCGTTTTGAACGTCTGCGGCGGGCGGTGCGCCTGCTTCTCCGGCGATGATGCCGGGGGGTATGCCTACGCCGTGGGCCAGCGCGGGGGCGACCTGCGGGCCTTCTCCAAGGACATGAACCAGGCCCTGGGGGGCCGTGGCGGCGGCAAGCCCGATTTTGTTCAGGGGCGCGTCAGCGCGGGCCGGGAGCAGATCGAAGGATATTTCAATTAATGGACCCCTTCTCCCCCAAGGCTTTCCCGGCGTTGTAAACCGCCGGTTAGCAGAAATCCACCGCCGGATGGTGGCCTGTTCCCGCCCCCTCTGGTACACTCCGGGCAAAGGAGGACGATCCCATGACCACAATGACCACCGGCCAGCGCATCGCGGCCAAACGAAAGGAACAGGGCCTGTCCCAGGAGAATCTGGGGGAACAGCTGGGTGTATCCCGGCAGGCTATCTATAAGTGGGAGAGCGACTCATCGCTGCCCGACATCGACAAGCTCATCGCCCTCAGCCGCCTGTTCGGCGTGTCCGTGGGCTGGCTGCTGGGCGTGGAGGAGGCCCCGGAAAAGCCGGAGGAGACTCTCACCGACCGGCAGGCGGAGCTCATCGAGGACATTTTCCGCAAGTATCAGCAGCCGCAGGAGCGTGAGCCCGTCTCTCCCCCGCCGCCCCGGCGGATGAGCCGGAAGCAGAAGTATCTGCTGGCCGGGGGCTGCGCCGCGGCGGTGGTGCTGGTATGCTCTCTGGGCGCCTCCCTGAACAGCCGCCTGTCCGCGCTGGACGCGCAGTACCGTGACCTGTCCTACTCCGTGTCCCACATTTACGACAACGTGAGCGACCGCATCACCACCCTGACGGACAGCATCTCCACCATGCTGGAGAAGCAGAACAGTCTGCTGGACGACTTCAGCACCGAGGTGACGTCCGCCGATGTCCCCGCTGGCACGGTGACCTTCTCTCTGACCGCCGTACCAAAATCCTATACCAGCCAGACCAGTGCGGTGTTCCGCTATACCTCCGAGGGGCAGGATGCCATCGAGGTAGAGGGCGTCAGGGCGGACGGCGGGCGGTTCACCGCGGAGCTCACCGGCCCGCTGGTGGACGCGGTGACGCTGTCGGTGACCCTGATCGACGGGGACGAACGACAGGTGCAGACCCTGGGGTACTACAGCTCCCTTTACAGTGACAGTCTACCCGACGTGGAGCTGTGGGGGGACGAGGACATGGCCCAGTTCACAGGGGGCGATCTTTTTACCGTCCCGGAGGGGTCCAATGCCCGCGTTTATGTCCACCAGCAGAACTTTACCGAGGGCGGGCCTCTGCCCACGGCCCAGATCCGGGAACTGAAGGCAGGCCTGTTCCTGAACCAGAAGCTGGTCACATGGCTGGACCCCGCCGATCCAGAAGACCGAATGACCACGAATCTGTATGAATTTTTTATCCCGCCCCTCGCCCTGACTCTGGAAGAGGGAGATATACTGACCCTTGCGGCAGTGGTCACCGACGAGTATGACCGCACCTGCGTGTGGCCCAGTGGTTTCTCCAGCCAGTACAAGGACGGGCAGATGGTCATCCTGGACGGGGAATACTCCGCCACGGTCACCGCCGCCAACATATTGGGTCCCGCGACCGGGTTCCAGTTCTGAGTTGCCGCAGACAGCGCGAAAGGCCCGCCCGGCTTTGCCGGGCGGGCCTTGATTGCTTTATTCCACTGTGACGGACTTGGCCAGGTTGCGGGGCTTGTCGATGTCGCACCCCCGCTGAAGGGCCACATAGTAGGCGAACAGCTGCAGGGGCAGCACCCCCAGAGAGGGCAGCAGCAGGTCGATGGTGTCGGGCACAGTGATCACGGCGTTGGCATGTTTGGCCATCTCGTCTTTGTGGCTCTCGGTGGACAGGGCCAGCACATCGGCCCCCCGGGCCTTGACCTCCACCACGTTGCTGATGGCCTTGTCGAACAGCTTGCCGTAGGTGCCCAGGGCCACCACAAGGGTGCCGTCCTCGATCAGGCTGATGGTGCCGTGCTTCAGCTCGCCGGAGGCGTAGGCCTCGGAGTGGATGTAGGAGATCTCCTTCAGCTTCAGGGATCCCTCCAGCCCCAGAGCGTAGTCCAGATTGCGGCCGATGAAGAAAATAGAGTCGTGGTTGAAGTACTGGGAAGCCAGATACTGCACCTGATCCTTCTCCGCCAGCACCCGTTCCATCTTCTCCGGCAGGCGCTGCAGCTCCTCCAGCGCCGCCCGGTAGTCCGCCCCAGGCAGGGTGCCCAGCACCTGACTGAAATACAGGCCCAGCAGGTCCAGCACCGCCATCTGGGTAGAGTACGCCTTGGTGGTGGCCACGGCGATCTCCGGCCCGGCCCATGTGTACAGCACCACGTCCGACTCCCGGGCGATGGAGGAGCCCACCACATTCACGATGGACAGCACCTTGGCGCCCAGACGCCTGGCCTCCCGCAGGGCGGCCATGGTGTCCAGGGTCTCACCCGACTGGCTGATGACGATGACCAGCGTGTTCCCGTCCACGATGGGGTCCATGTACCGGAATTCAGAGGCCAGAGCCACCTCCACCGGCAGGCGCAGCAGCCGCTCCAGATTGTACTTGCCCACCATGCCCACATGGTAGCTGGAGCCACAGGCCACGATATACAGCTTCTTGAAGGCGCGGATCTCCTCCGCCGCCAGGGGGAAGTCCTGGAAATACACCTCCCCGGCCTTGATGCGGGGAGAGATGCACCGGCGCAGGGCATCGGGCTGCTCCATGATCTCTTTGAGCATGAAGTGGGGGTAGCCCCCCTTCTCCGCCGCATCGATCTCCCACTCCACCCGGGAGATCTCCTTCCGGACGGGGCGCATCAGGCTGTCGTAGCACTGGATGCCCTCCCGGGTGAGCACGGCCACCTCGCCGTCCTCCATATAGCTCACGTTTCGGGTGTGCTTCACCAGGGCGGTGACGTCGCTGGCCAGGAAATTGCAGCCCTCGCCGTAGCCCAGCAGCAGAGGGGCGTCCTTCCGGGCAGCCACGAGCTTATCCGGCTCGTCGGCGCAGACGATGCCCAGGGCATAGGCCCCCTCGATCACCTTCAGCACATGGGCCACGGCCTCCAGCAGGTCGCCCTTGTAATAGTAGTCCACCAGCTGGGCCACCACCTCGGTGTCCGTGTCGGACACGAAGTGCACGCCCTTCTCGGTGAGAAACTCCTTCAGACGCAGGTAGTTCTCGATGATGCCGTTGTGCACCACCGCCACCCGGCCGGACTGGCTGACCTGGGGGTGGGAGTTGATGTCGTTAGGCTCCCCGTGGGTGGCCCAGCGGGTGTGGCCCACGCCCATGGTGCCCTTCACGTCGGCGCCGCCGCGGGTCAGGTCGTACAGGGCCTTCAGGCGGCCCTTGGCCTTTCTGACCTGAAGCCCCGCCTGGGGGTCATACACCGCCAGACCGGCGGAGTCGTACCCCCGGTACTCCAGACGGGACAGGCCCTCCAGCAGAATGGGAGCGGCCTGCTCCCCGCCGATGAATCCTACGATACCGCACATATGATATTCCTCCTGAATTGGCGCGCCCCTTTGGAGCGCGGAAATGGGAGGACAAACTCGCAGCTATTGGTCCTCTGCCCCGGTCACAGGCCCTCTGTTCCCCGGTCGCCCGGGTATTTCAGCACTGCGTCACGCATCCGGAGCTTCATGCGGAGGGGCATCCGCCGAATCCTTCGATACTCCCCTCTCCTCGTCGTCTTGTCCCCGCCGTTCCGGGACAGGGCAAGCGCTGGCGCTTCTGGTGGAATGACCACGTCCTCCTTTCTCTGCTGCGACTCGTACCATTATACGCAAAACATCACCGGGAGTAAAGCAAATTTTGTGAACAGATCCACACCTTTTCAGCGCGGCCGGGAGCGTCCCGGTCTCCGGCCCGCCGCCTCCCCTCTTTTCGTATCCCCCGCCCCCTGCGGGGGACGGGGGATGCGAAAAGAATTCGCAGGATCTCAAAATACCTCTTGACATTCTCGATATTCGAGGTTATGATGATGCCAAGATAACTCGATATTCGAGATTAGGAGGTGACCCTATGCCCCGCCCGAAATTCCAGACCCTGACGGAGCAGATGTTTTACATCCTGCTGTGTCTGCGGCAGGAGCGCTGCGGCATCGACATTCTGGAGCTGGTGCCCGCCATGACCGGCGGGCGGGTGACGGTGGGCTCCGGCACCCTGTACAACCTGCTGGAGCAGTTTCTGGACGCCGGGTACATCCGGGAGACCCGGGTGGAGGGCCGGCGGCGCAGCTATTTACTGACGGACGAGGGGCAGGAGATGCTGGACCGGGAGTACCGCCGCATCTGCGCCCAGGCCCGGGACTACCGGCGCTTGACCGGGGAGGAGACGACATGAAGGACAGAAAATACGAGCTGAACCGTTTTTCCATCTATGACACCGCCGCCGTCCAGCGCCATCTGGAGGAGATGGCCGCCAAGGGCTGGATGATCCGGAAGCTGGGCATGTACCTGTGCCAATATGAGCGGATCGAGCCCCGAAAGCTGCACTTCGCAGTGGTCTGTCTGCCCAAGGTGTCCCCCTACGACCCCGTCCCCACTCCGGGGCAGCAGCTGCTGGAGGAGTACGGCGCGGCGGACGGCTGGAAGCTGGAGGCCCAGCAGGACGCCATGCTCTTGTTCTCCAATGATCGCCCCGACCCGGTGCCCATGGAGACCGACCCGGCGGTGCAGACTGAGGGTCTGGTGCGGCTGGCCAAGAAAAGGATCCTGTCCGGCAGCCTGTCCACCATTCTGCTAGCGATCTTACAGCTTGTGATGCAGCTGTCCGCCCTGCGGCGGCGTCCGGCGGAGTATCTGGCTGACCCGGCGGAGACCGGTCTGCTCCTGCTGTGGGTGATCATCCTGCTGGAGGGCGCGCTGACGCTGATCCGGACCCTGCGGTGGATCGGCCGGGCCAAGGCGGCGGCGGCCCAGGGGATGCTGCCCCCCTCTGAAAGCAGCAGGGCCACCCTGCTCTCCACCGTTTTCAACCTGTCCGTTCTGGCCGCCGTGGTACTGCTGCTGGGGCTGGCCATGGGGAAGGTGAGTCTGGCCGTTATAATCGTCATGCTGGGGGTGGCATGGCTGATCAGCCTGTGCAGCCGGGGGATGCGGGAGCTGCGGTTCAGCAAGGCCCTCAACATCACCCTCACCGGCGTTCTCAGCGTGTTCCTGGTGACGGTGACCGCTGTTTTTCTGATCATCGCTGCGGGGACATTCACCAAAGACACCGGCGAGACCTATACAACCAGCACCGGCTGGACCTTTTCCGTCTATCACGACGAGATGCCCCTGTACGTGCAGGAGCTGGAGGATGTGCCCGACGTGGAGTGGTCCACTCAGGCGGACCGCAGCCGCACTCCCCTTCTGGAGCGCACGGAGTACGACCAGCGGCCCCTGTCCGATGACCCGAGCCTGCCCGACCTGTCCTATACGGTCACCCGGGTGAAGGTGCCCGCCCTGTATGAGCCGCTGAAGCGGGCCTTGATCCGTTCGGAGTCGGATGACGTGCGCCGCGGCGTCACCTTCCCCAACCACTATGAGCGCATTGACGCCGCCCCCTGGGGGGCGCTGGACGCCTATCAGCTGTACTGGGGCGATGGGCTGATCGACCGGTATCTCCTGTTCTATGAAAACGTGGCGGTTGAGATCACCATGCCCCTCTCCCCCACTCCGGAGCAGATGGCGCTGGTAGGACAGCGGCTGGGCGGATGACCGCGCTCCGGCAAGGGCAGAGCTCTTGTTCTGCGAATCGTCCGTTTCTCAGCAGGGACAGATGTCCCCATCCGCCCGCCGGCGGCTTACACAAAACCCCCGCCGCCTGCATCTACAGGCGGCAGGGGTTTACGCATATGTACGGAACGGATCAATAGGTCACCAGATACTTCTCCAGTTCCCAGCTGGACACGCGGGTCTGATACTCCTCCCACTCCTTCAGCTTGCCGGTGACATACTGCCGGGTGACGTGCTCCCCCAGCACACCGGTGATCAGGGTGTCGGCCTCCAGATCCTCCAGCGCCTCCTTCAGGGTGCCGGGCAGGCTTTCGATGCCGCAGGCGCGGCGGGCCTCCTCGTCCATCTCGTAGATGTTGCTGGTGATGCTGGGGGGCGGGGTCAGGCCCCGCTGGATGCCGTCCAGTCCGGCGGCCAGGCACACGGCCACCGCCAGATAGGGGTTGCAGGAGGGGTCGGGGCTGCGCAGCTCCACCCGGGTGGACTTGCCCCGGGCGGATGGGATGCGCACCAGCGCCGAGCGGTTGGAGGCCGACCACGCCTTGTAACAGGGGGCCTCATAGCCGGGCACCAGCCGCTTGTAGGAGTTCACCAGGGGGTTGGTGACGGCGGTAAAGCCCTTCACGTGCTCCAGAATGCCGGCGATGAAGGACAGGGCGGTTTTGGACAGGCCGTACTCCCCCTCCGGGTCGTAGAACACATTCTCGCCGTTTTTGAACAGGGACATATTCATGTGCATCCCGGAGCCGGCGATGCCGAAGATG
The DNA here is from genome assembly GCA_934659445.1 of uncultured Oscillospiraceae bacterium. GTDB lineage: Bacteria > Bacillota > Clostridia > Oscillospirales > Oscillospiraceae > Lawsonibacter. The sequence continues at coordinate 18,343 of CAKUHV010000011.1, forward strand.
GGCTTGGGCATAAAGGTGGCGTGCAGGCCGGTCTTCTGGGCGATGATCTTCACCGCCAGCTTGAAGGTCATGATCTTGTCCGCGCCGTCCAAGGCGTCGGAGTATTTGAAGTCGATCTCATGCTGGCCGGGGGCGCACTCGTGGTGGCTGGCCTCGATCTCAAAGCCCAGCTTCTCCAGCTCCACGCAGATCTTCCGCCGGGTCACATCGCCATTGTCCAGGGGGCCCAGATCGAAATAGCCCGCCTCGTCCCGGGTTTTTGTGGTGGCGCGGCCCTGCTCGTCCTGCTCAAACAGGAAGAACTCCAGCTCCGGCCCGATGTTGAAGGTGTCGTAGCCCATGGTCTCCGCCCGCTTCAGCACCCGGCGCAGCACGCCCCGGGGGTCGCCCACAAAGGGAGTGCCGTCGGTGTTGTACACGTCGCAGATCAGCCGGGCCACCTTGCCGTGGACGCTGTGCCAGGGCAGGATGGCGAAGCTGTTCAGGTCGGGGTACAGGCACTGGTCGGACTCATGGATGCGGGTAAAGCCCTCGATGGAGGAGCCGTCGAACATGATCTGGTTGTTCAGAGCCTTCTCCAGCTGACCGGCGGTGATGGCCACGTTTTTCAGCTGACCGAAAATGTCCACAAACTGCATGCGGATGAACTCGATCTCTTCCTCCCGGACGATCCGGACAATGTCTTCTCTGGTATATCCCATAGGCAGGCTCCTTTCAGCGGCTCAAGCACCGCGCGGCATCACCGCCGCTTGTTTGAAGAAAGTATACCTGTTTTTCCCCGTGTCCGTCAAGGGAGGACGGATATTTTTCCCGTTCCATACAAGTCCCCCCTGTTTTTTCTGCCATTTTTCAGCAGAAAAGGTCCGTCCGCCCTGCCATGATTTCTCGTGCATGGCGCGTTTCCCCGTGCGCAGGATAACGCAGGGAGGGATCTTTATGAATGCCGATCAGACACTTTTGAAGTTTATCCACAAAAACGCCGCCATGGGGGTGGGCACCATCCCCCACGCCCTGGCGCTGCCCCAGAGCCGTGCCATGGAGCGGGCTCTCAGCGACCAGCTGCGGGAATACCGGGCCATCGCCGCCCGCTCTCAGGCCTACGCCAGAAGCCACGGGGAGTACCTGAAGGGGCCGGGCACCGCCGCCCTTGCCATGTCCGGCGCCATGCTGCGGGCCCAGGCCGCCGCCGACCCCAGCACCACAAAGCTGGCGGAGATGATGATCCGGGGCAGCACCATGGGCACCGTGCAGATGACCCGGCGGCTGCACCGGCTGTCCGGCCGGGCTGACGGCGAGCTGGTAGATCTTGGTCAGCAGCTGCTGAAGGCGGAGGAGCAGAACATCCAGCAGATGAAGCGCTTTCTGTGACGCAGCAGCCCCGCCCCGGCAGTGCCGGGGCGGGGCTGTCTCTTTTCGCTTACTGGTCCTCCAGCAGCTTGTTCAGCTCGGCCATAAAGGTGTCGATGTCCTTGAACTGGCGGTAGACCGAGGCAAAGCGCACATAGGCCACCTGGTCCACCTTCTTCAGCTTGTCCATCACCAGCTCGCCGATCTCGGCGGAGCTGATCTCCTGCTTCAGCTCGTTCTGCAGGGCCTGCTCCACCTCGTTGACGATTCCCTCCAGAGTGTCGAAGGAGACAGGCCGCTTCTCGCAGGCCCGGATCAGGCCGGACAGCACCTTGTTCCGGTCGAAGCTCTGGCGGCTGCCGTCCTTTTTCACCACCATCAGGGGCAGGGACTCCATCATCTCATAGGTTGTGAACCGCTTGTGGCAGGCAAGGCACTCCCGGCGGCGGCGGATGCTGGCCCCCTCGTCTGCGGGGCGGGAGTCCACCACCTTGCTCTCGGGGTTGGCGCAGAACGGACATCTCATAGTACGGCCTCCTTCGGCTGTTTGTCTTTTCAGCAGAAGTATACCACATTCTGCCGGAAAGGGGTAGTCTGAATTTCAAATTTCCGGTCTTTTTTCCCGGGGCCGGACATAAGATGGCGTAAAAACGGCGTTATGCCCAAGGAGGAATTCTATGCCGGCATCCGGTTCTCTTCAAGTAAGGGTGTTCACCTCGGCGGCGCAGCTGCCCCTGTCCGGGGCCACCGTCATCGTGATCCAGCTGACTTCTGCGGGAAAGTATGACCTGCTGAGCGTACAGCAGACGGACAGCAGCGGACTGATCCAGCCCGTTATCATCCCCACGCCCTCCATGGCCCAGAGCTGCTCCCCCTCGGCCCCCGGCGCGCCCCCGCCCTTTGCCCTGTGCGACATCTGGGTGGAGGTCTCCGGCTACGGCATCCGTCAGGCCAGAGACGTGCAGATCTTCCCGGGGGTGGAGACGGTGCAGGACTTCCGCCTGCCCCCCCTGGAGCAGGGGGAAGCGGATCTGACCCGGCGGGACAGCCACACTGTCCCGCCCCATGACCTGTGAGGTAAGGTATGACCATCGCCGCGCTGCCGTACATCCCGAAAACCATCACCGTCCATCTGGGGCCGCCCAGCCAGTGGGCAGAAAACATGACGGTTCCCTTCCCCGACTACATCAAGAATGTGGCCTCCAGTGAGATCTACCCCACCTGGGAGCCCTCTGCCCTGCGGGCCAACATTCTGGCCATCACCTCCTTCGTTCTGAACCGGGTGTTCACGGAGTTCTACCCCAGCCAGGGCTATGATTTTCAGATCACCTCCACCACCGCCTACGACCAAAAGTTCATCCCGAACCGGAACATCTTTGAGAACATCAGTCTGCTGGTGGATGAGCTGTTTGACGACTATATCCGTCGCCAGGGCTTTATCGAGCCCCTCAGTGCCCAGTTCTGTAACGGCACCACCTCCATCTGCGACGGCCTCTCTCAGTGGGGAAGCCAGGAACTGGCCCAGCAGGGGTACAACTCCATGGACATCCTGCGCCGGTACTACGGCAGCGACATTGAGCTGGTCACCGACGCCTCCATCCGGGACGTGACCCGCTCCTACCCCGGCTATCCCCTGCGCCTTGGCTCTGTCGGCGAGGAGGTATTCTGGCTTCAGGCGGGACTGAACCGCATCGCCCGGAACTACCCCGCCATCCCCATCGTCCCCGCCACCGGCGTCTTTGACCAGGCTACAGAGGATGCGGTGCGCACCTTCCAGCGGATCTTCAACCTTACCCCCGACGGCATTGCGGGCAAGGCCACCTGGTACAAGGTGCTGCGGATGTACGTAGGAGTGACCCGGCTGGCGGAGCTGGCCAGCCTGGGGCACCGGCTGTACGCGCCCAGCTTTCAGTTCCCCGGGACCCTGCGTCAGGGGGACTCCGGCGGCTCCGTGCAGATCTTACAGTACATGCTGGCTCTGCTGGCGGAGTACAGCGAGGCTCTGCTGCCCGTCGCCGCAGACGGCAGCTTCGGCCCGGCCACGGCGGAAGCCGTCCGCATCTTTCAGGGACAGTACGGCCTGACCCCCGACGGCATCGTGGGCCCCGTCACCTGGGAGGCCATCCACAGCCGCTATCAGCGGCTCTATGTGGCGCTCCAGTCCAGCAAGGCCTATCAGGAAAACAGTCAGGAAGGAGCGATCTCATGACCATGCCCATTCAAGCTCAGCCCTCCCCCGATCCCGCCGTCCTGCGGCTTCAGCACGACCTGAACCGGCTGCGCCGGCAGTATCCTTTCCTTCCCCTGCTGGAGACCAGCGGCCGCTACGATCCGGCCACCCAGCGCGCCGTAATGCGCTTTCAGCAGGAGCTGTATCCTCCGGTGACCGGAGCGGCAGATCCCGGCACGCTGGAGGCTGTGCGGCAGGCGGTCCTGGATCTGGAGGGATATGACCCCAACCCCCGGGTCCTGCGGGGTTTTCCTGCCGCCGGAAATGCTCTGCCCGACACCCTGCACAGCTATATGAAGGTGCCTCAGGCCATGTTTCAGGCCCTGCTGCCCCTGATGGAGGGGATACAGCCCGACATTGCCGACGGCCACCACGGCGCGGCCTCGGTGGCCAACGTCCGGTGGCTCCAGCGCCGGGCGGGGCTGACCGAGACCGGTATCATGGAGATGCAGACCTGGAACGCCCTGACCCAGCTGTACGAGCTGATGGTGATCGCCGACCCGGAGCTGCTCATCCCCGGGCGGGGATGAGCAGCTCTGCCCCGCCCTTTCGGGCGGGGCAGGAAATTTTTTTGGTTTTTTGCGAAAAGGGCTTGCTTTTTCAGGACGGGTGTGTTAATATATACAAGCTGTTCGGGACAAATCCCTAAAGCGGCATCCGGGTGTGGCGAAGTTTGGTATCGCGCTTGAATGGGGTTCAAGAGGCCCTGAGTTCGAATCTCAGCACTCGGACCAATAACCTGCAAACTGTTGAGTATCAATGGTTTGCAGGTTTTTTCATGTCTGGATGCTCTCATTTAAACCATCAAAGGAACCTTGAAAGCATTGCTGGAAAAGCCTGACTTATGACTTCCGTCTCAGACCCATGACGGCAATGGCAAAGGGCCTGCCGACTGCAAATTGCAGGCGGCAGGCCCTGTCGGCACCTTAAGCTATTACCGTTAAAGACGACCGCCTCGCCTTTGGGGCGCTTCACGCCAGAGCGGGACTCCCGTTCAGGCCTTATTCGGCCTTGGCCAACACCTTTTTCAGCTTGGCAAAGCGGGGCATCCCGTTCTCCTTGGGGATATCGGGCTCGCCCTGGATCAGGGGCAGCACATACTCCAGGAAGGGGGGCTCCACGCCGTTGCCCGCAGCGTTGATCCACTCCCGGGGGATCTTCTTTTCCACATTGGCGGCATTCTCGAGGGGCTCCAGAGCGGTGACGCAGGTATATGCCCCGTCCTCGCGGTCGCACTTGAACACCACCATCTTGTCGGTCATGCCGGCCACGGCGGCCTCCACCGCGGCGGCGCCGGCCTCCCAGGCCTCCTCAATGTCGGTGGTAGAGGCACAGTGGGCAGCGCAGCGCTGGAGCAGAGACAGCTCGATGCCGCGCACCTTGGCACCGGTCTCCAGCTTGGCCGCCTCAGCCAGCTTGGCAGCCAGACCGCCCAGCTGAGCATGGCCGAAGCCGTCGGTGGCAGAGATCTTGCCCTCGGACACGAAGGAGCCGTCGGCCAGGTGGACGCCCTCAGACACCGCCACCACGCAGCTGCCGGTGTTGCGGTAGATGCGGCCCACATCATCCAGGAAGTCGGACAGGTCGAAATCGGTCTCCGGCATATAGATCAGGTCGGGGCCGCAGCCGGACAGGGAGGCCAGCTCGGCGGCGGCAGTCAGCCAGCCGGCGTGACGGCCCATGATCTCCACAATGGTGACCATTCCGGTGTTGTACACATGGGAATCCAGCCACACCTCGGCCATGGAGGTGGCGATGTACTTGGCGGCGGAGGCGTAGCCGGGGCAGTGATCGGTGCCGCTCAGGTCGTTGTCGATGGTCTTGGGCACGCCGATGACCCGGCACTCGTACCCCACCTTCTGCAGGTACTTGGAGATCTTATTGCAGGTATCCATGGAGTCGTTGCCGCCGTTGTAGAAGAAGTAGCGCACGTCGTACTTCTTGAAGATCTCCAGAATGCGCTTATAATCGGTGTCGTCCTTCTCAGGATCGGCCAGCTTGTAGCGGCAGGAACCCAGGGCGGAGGAGGGGGTGTGCTTCAGCAGAGCCAGCTCTGTGGGGTCCTCCTTCGACAGATCGTACAGTTTATCATCCAGAACGCCTTTGATGCCATAAGCCGCGCCTAAAACCTTTGTGATGCAGTCAGATCTCATCGCCGTCTCGACCACGCCCTGTACGCTGGCGTTAATCACCGCCGTGGGGCCGCCGGACTGGCCTACAATGCAGGCGCCAACCAGTTTTTTCATCTCTTTTTCCTCCCAAGCGGGCAGTTGATTCCCTGCCCAAGAAATTTCTTGCTTTAATATAGCACATGGCCTTGTAATTATCAACTGTTAATGATACAATTATCCCACAAAAGTCCCGGCCCTGTTCCGCCCCTGTTTCGCCGCGGCCATCAGGCGCACCGGGAGCTTTGAAAAAGCAAAGGAGATGTTCAATATGCCTCTGGTCACTACAACCGAAATGTTTAAGAAGGCCTACGACGGCGGCTACGCCATCGGCGCTTTCAACGTCAACAACATGGAGATCGTTCAGGGCATTACCGAAGCCGCGCAGGAGCTGAAGGCCCCTCTGATCCTCCAGGTCTCCAAGGGCGCCCGTGCCTACGCCAACCACACCTATCTGGTCAAACTGGTAGAGGCCGCTGTGATCGAGTGCCCCGATATTCCCATCGCCCTGCATCTGGATCACGGCCCCGATTTCGAGACCTGCAAGTCCTGCGTGGACGGCGGCTTTACCTCCGTGATGATCGATGCCTCCAGCAAGCCCTTTGCCGAGAACATCGAGATCACCAAAAAGGTCGTTGAGTACGCCCACGACCACGGCGTGGTGGTAGAAGCCGAGCTGGGCACCCTTGCGGGCATCGAGGACGATGTGAAGGTGTCCGCCGAGGACTCCAGCTACACCCACCCCGAGGAGGTGGAGGAGTTCGTCACCAAGACCGGCTGCGACTCTCTGGCCATCGCCATCGGCACCAGCCACGGCGCCTATAAGTTCACCGCCGCCCAGTG
>CAKUHV010000012.1 GCA_934659445.1 uncultured Oscillospiraceae bacterium
CTTGGCGATGCGGATCTGCTCCAGATACTGCTTGCCGGAGTTGGCGTGGTTGCAGTCCACAAGGCAGGCGGGGTTCCTGATGCCCTTCTCCGCATACAGCCTGTGCAGTTGGATCAGATCCTCGTAGTGGTAGTTGGGGCGGCTGTCCCCCTTCTCGTTCACATAGCCCCGCATGATGGCGTGGGTGTAGGGGTTGCCGCTGGTCTCTACCTCCCAGCCGCGATAGAGGAAGGTGTGGTCCCCCATGGCGGCGTAGATGGAGTTCAGCATCACGCTCAGGTCGCCGCCGGTGGGGTTCTTCATGCCCACGGGCACGTCGATGCCGCTGGCCACCAGACGGTGCTGCTGGTTCTCCACCGAGCGGGCGCCCACGGCCACATACCCCAGAATGTCGGACAGGTAGCGGTAGTTTTCGGGGTAGAGCATCTCGTCGGCGCAGGCAAAGCCGGTCTCCTCCACCGCCCGGGTGTGCAGACGGCGGATGGCGATGATGCCCTCGAGCATGTCGGGCTTCTTGCTGGGGTCGGGCTGGTGGAGCATCCCCTTGTAGCCCGCGCCGTTGGTGCGGGGCTTATTGGTGTAGATGCGGGGCACGATCAGGATCTTGTCCTTCACCTGCTCCTGCAGGGGGACCAAGCGGTGGATATAGTCCATCACGCTGTCCTCGCGGTCGGCGGAGCAGGGGCCGATGATGAGCATCAGCCGCCGGTCCCGGCCGTCAAGGATGGCGCGCACCTCCTCCACCCGGGCCTCTCTTACGGCTGATACCCGCTGAGAGACGGGAAATTCCTTTTTGATGTCCATGGGGATGGGCAGTTTGCGGATGAATCTGGCGCTGTGCTGCATAATGTGTACTCCTTGTCAGTCAGTGGTAGATCGGGACTATTTTAGCGCGTTCCCCGCCATATCACAAGTGCAAATTTGCGATGATTCGACCACTTTTACTTCTTGCGGCTAAAGTGCTGCGGGAAGAGGTACAGACGCGGTCAAAACAAAATGAATACCTCACCTGTCTGTCAATTGAAAATATCCGGCGTCTCGGCGAACAGGGCGCGTACCCGGGCCAGCACCGGGGCGTTCTCCGGCTTGATCAGCTCCGGGTCTGCCTCCAGCAGCTCCCGGGCCGCCTGCTGGGTCTGGGCCAGCAGCTCCATGTCACCGGTCAGGCTGGCCAGCCGCAGCTGGGGCAGGCCGTGCTGCCGGCTGCCGAAGAAGTCCCCCGGCCCCCGCTGCTCCAGATCCGCCTGGGCGATCTGAAAGCCGTCGTTGGTGCCCGCCAGAGTCTTCAGGCGCTTCATGGCCTCCTCCTGCCGGCTCCTGGTCATGAGCACGCAGTAGGACTGGTGCCTCCCCCGGCCCACCCGGCCCCGCAGCTGGTGCAGCTGGCTCAGACCGAAGCGCTCGGCGTTCTCAATGATGATCAGGGCGGCGTTGGGCACGTCCACCCCCACCTCTACCACGGTGGTGGACACCAGCACCTGGATCTCCCCCGCCGCGAAGGCCGCCATGGCGGCCTCCTTCTCCTTCGGCCGCAGCTTCCCGTGGAGCAGGCCCACCCTCAGGTCGGGGAACACCCTGTCCGCCAGCTGGGCGGCGTAGGTCTTGACGGCCTTCAGGTCCATGGGGGGCTCCCCGGTGCCCGGGTCGGGCTCCCCCTCCTCCACGGCGGGGCAGATGATATACGCCTGCCGCCCCTCCTGCACCAGACGGCGGACAAAGGCGTACATCCGCTGGCGCTTGTCCTCGTGGATCACATAGGTCTCCACCGGGGTGCGTCCGGGGGGCAGCTGGTCGATGACGGATACGTCCAGATCGCCGTATACCATCAGGGCCAGCGTCCGGGGGATGGGGGTGGCGGACATGACAAGCACATGGGGGGGCGTGTCCCGGCCGGATTTGGCCGCCAGGGCGGCCCGCTGGGCCACGCCGAAACGGTGCTGCTCGTCGGCGACGATCAGGGCCAGGCCGCGGTAGGCCGTGTCCCGGGCGATCAGGGCCTGGGTACCCACTACAACCTGAGCCCGGCCGTTGGCGATACGCTCTCTGGCCCGCTTTTTCTCCGCCGGGGTCAAAGAGCCGGTGAGCAGCTCCACCCGAACCCCCGCCGGGGCCAGCAGGGCGGTCAGAGAGCGGGCGTGCTGCTCTGCCAGCACCTCCGTGGGGGCCATGAGGGCGGTCTGGTATCCCGCTCTGGCGCACAGAAAGGCGGCAAAGGCGGCCACGGCGGTCTTGCCGCTGCCCACATCCCCCTGGACAAGACGGTTCATGGGACGGCCGGAGGCCAGGTCGCCGGCGATCTCCTCCATCACCCGGCGCTGGGCCGCCGTGGGGGAGAAGGGCAGCAGAGAGAAAAATCCCTCCCCCTCCGTTTTCGGAATCACGATCCCGCCAGCGCCGCCGGAGCGGCGCCGCTTTAAGAAGGTCAGGCCCACGGCCAGATAGAACAGCTCCTCGAAGGTCAGCCGCCGCCGGGCCAGCTCCAGCGCCTCAAAGCTGGGGGGGCGGTGGATGGTCCTGACGGCGAACTCCGCGGCGGACAGGCTGTATTCCCGGCGGATGGCCGGGGGCAGGCTGTCGGGTAGCCCCTCCGCCAAGGGCAGGGCCGCGGCCGCCCACCCCGCCATGCGGTAGTTGGACACCCCCGCCGTCAGGGGATAGACCGGCATGATCCGTCCGGTCACATCCTGCCGCCCCGCGGGCTCGAACACCGGATTGACCATGGAGCGGCGGCCGTTCTGGACCTCCAGAGCGCCGTAAAAGATATACTCCTCTCCTGTTTTCAGGGCCCTTTCCACATAGCTCTGGTTAAAAAAGGTGAGGGAGAGGGAGGCCGTGGAGTCCACAGCCCGGGCTTTTACCAGCTCCAGCCCCTTTCGGATGCGGGACAGGCGGGGGCGCTCGGCCACCATGGCCCGGACGCATACCCGCTGCCCCGCCGGGGCGGCGGAGACGGCATACACCTGCCGCCGGTCCTCATAGCTGCGGGGGTAGTAGGTCAGCAGGTCGCCCACGGTGCGCAGGCCCAGCTTTTCCAGCTGGGCGGCCCGGGCGGGGCCCACCCCGGGCAGGGCCGTAAGGGGGGAGTTGAGGGCGAGAGCCATAGGGCGGCCTCCTTTCAGGGATAGGTGCTACGATTCTATCACAGATCTCCCGGGGAGTAAAGTCGTCCGCCGTCTTGCCAGTGGGGGCGGGAGCAGGTATAATAGAGGAAAAGCAAGTTTTCGTGAGGTGTCCGTATGCAAGAAGTGATCCTGAATCTTCTGCCCCTGAGGGGGGAGGAGCGGGCGGCCTTTGAGGCCGCCGCGCCGGAGGCCGTCCACATCTATTCCAGAAGGAGCACCGTCACCCCGGAGCAGCTCTCCCGGGCCACGGTGCTGCTGGGCTGGCCCCGGGCCGGGGATATGCAGTACGCCAAAAGTCTGAAATGGTTCCAGTGCATGTTCGCCGGGGTGGACGAGTATCTGCCGGCGGGGGTGACCCCGGAGGGGGCGGTCATTACCACCTCCAGCGGCTCCAACGCCCTGTCCGTGGCGGAGAACATGCTCTCCACCCTGCTGGCCCTCTGCCGCAAGCTGCCCCTGTACCGGGACAACCAGCGGGCCCACCTGTGGCATGATGAAGGGGCGGTCAAAACCATTACCGGGGCGGTGATCCTTGTTGTGGGAGCCGGACATCTGGGCACAGAGTTTGCCTGGCGCTGTAAGACCTTGGGAGCCGCCAGGGTCATGGGGGTCAAGCGCACCATCGGCAGGCCCCTGCCCGGCTTTGACCAGCTGTACACCATGGAGGAGCTGGACGACCTTCTGCCTCAGGCGGACGTGGTAGCGCTTACACTTCCCCACAGTCCGGAAACTGTGCATCTCATGAACGCCGAACGCATTGCAAGGATGAAGGACGACGCGGTGCTGATCAGCACCGGCCGGGGCACCGTGCTGGACCAGGACGCCCTGGCCGAAGCCATGAAAAACGGCAGGCTGTGGGGGGCCGCCTTGGACGTGACTGAGCCGGAGCCCCTTCCCGCCGACTCCCCCCTGTGGGACATCCCCAATCTGCTGCTCACCCCCCATGTGGCCGGGGGGATGCGGCTGGAGATCACCCGGAAGAACTGCATCGACATGGCCCTGGCCAACCTGAAGCGCTATCTGGCGGGCCAGCCCCTGGAAAATCAGGTAAAGCGGTGAGAGTTTGCACCATCGCCAGCGGCTCCAGCGGCAACTGCGTCTTTGTCTCCGCCGGGGGCACCCATGTGCTGATCGACGCGGGTATCTCCTGCCGCCGGATCGCCGCCGCCCTGAAGGAGCTGGGCGTGGGCCTGGGGGACCTGTCCGGGGTGTTCATCACCCACGAGCACGCCGACCATGTGGCCGGGCTGGCCACCATGACGAAAAACAACCCCGTCCCCCTGTACGCCACCGGCCCCACCCTGGACGCTGTGCGGCGGAGGCTGCCCCGGATCATGGGGGAGCTGATTCCCGTGACGCCCGGGGAGCGGGTGGACATCGGCGCCATAGCCGTGACCCCCTTTGCCACCAGCCACGACGCCGCGGCCAGCGTGGGCTACGCCGTTGCCGCCGGCGGGCGGCAGATGGCCCTGGCCACCGATCTGGGCTTTGCGTCGGAAGAGGTGTACCGGGGAGTGGCCGGAGCCGACCTGCTGATCTGCGAGACCAACCATGATGTGAACTGGCTGCGCTCCGGGCCCTATCCCTACTACTTGCAGCAGCGCATTTTAGGCGACCACGGCCACCTGTCCAACGAGGCGGGGGCGGAGCTGGCCGCCTGGGCCGCCGGTCAGGGGACAAGGACCCTGATCCTGGCCCACCTGTCCCAGGAGAACAACACCCCCGCCCGGGCCCGGCAGGCGGTGGAGCTCAAACTGCGGGCCTACGGGCTGGAGCCGGGGCGGGACGTGACCGTGGCCGTGGCCGGGCCGGACGAGCCGGGGCCGGTGTTCCAGCTGGAAGAGAAGGAGGCGGCAGCGTGGTAAGCGTCTATCTCATCTGCGTGGGCAAGCTGAAGGAGAAGTTCTATCTGGACGCCTGTCAGGAGTATCTGAAGCGGCTGAAGGGCTACTGCAAGCTGACCCTGGTGGAGATCCCGGAGGGCAAGCTGCCCCAGTCCCCCTCCCTGGGGGAGATCGCCGCCGCCCTTGACAGGGAGGGGGACGCCATCCGGGCCAAGCTGCCCCCGGGGGGCACGCTGGTGGCCCTGTGCGTAGAGGGGCAGGAGAAGTCCAGCCCGGAGCTGGCGGAGTTCGTTCAGACCTTCCAGAACAGCGGGGGGAAGCATCTGGTGTTCCTCATCGGGGGCAGCTACGGCCTGCATCCCTCCATCAAAGCGGAGGCGCGGCTGCGCCTGTCCATGTCCCCCATGACCTTCCCCCACCATCTGGCCCGGGTGATGGTATTGGAGCAGATCTACCGGGCCTTTAAGATCAACGAGGGATCCAGCTACCACAAATGAGGGCCTCCGAACTGATCTTGTACGCCCCGGCAGAAAAGACCCGGCGGGGCCCACAGAATGAAATTGGATGACCGCAAAAAAGAAGGAGTTCTTACCTATGACGAAGCAGGAAAAAGCCCGGGCTCTGCGCGCCCGGACAGATGTACATTACAACTGTGCCCAGTCTGTGCTGGCCACCTTTGCCCCGGAGATCGGCCTGACCGAGGAGGAGGCCTTCCGTCTGGGCGGCCCCTTTGGCGCCGGGATGCACCGGGGCAGCGTGTGCGGCGCCCTGACCGGGGCGCTGATGGCCCTGGGCCTGACGGGGGTGCCCCAGCCCACGGCCTCTGCCCTGATGGCGGAGTTCGTGAAAAAGCATGGCTCTATGGAGTGCGCCCAGCTGCTGGCCAAGGCCAAGGAGGCGGGCGTCCCCAAGGGGGAGCACTGCACCGGCCTGGTGCTGGAGATGGTGGATTTTGTGGAGGGAGCACTGAAAACCGGTGGAGCTCAGTGACCTGACCCTGCCCCTGCTGCTGTGGTACAGGGAGAACGCCCGGGATCTGCCCTGGCGGAAAAAGCCCACGGCCTACCACGTCTGGGTGTCGGAGATCATGCTGCAGCAGACCCGGGTGGCGGCGGTGCTGGACTACTACCGCCGCTTTCTGGCGGAGCTGCCCGATGTGCAGGCTCTGGCACAGGCGCCGGAGGAGCGGCTGATGAAGCTGTGGCAGGGGCTGGGCTACTACAGCCGGGCCCGGAATATGCAGAAGGCCGCCCGGGTGATCGTATCCGACTTCGGCGGCCGCTTTCCGGGGCGGTATGAGGACATCCGCGCCCTGCCCGGCGTGGGGGACTACACGGCGGGGGCGGTGGGCTCCATCGCCTTCGGCCTGTCCACCCCGGCGGTGGACGGCAACGTGCTGCGGGTCATCGCCCGGATCACCGGAGACGGGGGGGACATCTCCACCCCGTCCATGAAGAAGCGGGTGACCGAGGCCCTGGCCCGGGTGATCCCCGTGGACGCCCCTGGGGACTACAATCAGGCCCTGATGGAGCTGGGAGCCACGGTGTGCCTGCCCAACGGCGCCCCCCTGTGCGAAAGGTGTCCGGCGGCCCATCTGTGTACGGCCCTTCAGCAGGGACGGACGGGAGAACTGCCCGTCAAGGCCCCGAAAAAGCCCCGGCGGGAGGAGAGCCGCACCGTCTATCTGCTGTTTTGCGACGGCTGCGTGGCCCTGCGCCGCCGGCCGGCCAGGGGCCTTCTGGCGGGCCTGTGGGAGTATCCCAACGAGCCGGCGGGCGGGGACGACCTGTCCCGCTGGGCCCTGCACCCGATCGCGATGGAGCGGGCGGGTGCCGCCCGGCATATCTTCACCCACATTCAGTGGAGCATGACCGCCGTGGCGGCGGAGCTGGACGGCCCCGCCCTGCCCGAGGGCTGGGTGTGGGCCGACCGAGAGGAGCTGGAGCGGGACTACGCCCTGCCCAGTGCCTTTCAGGGATTTTACGGAGCCGTTTTGGAGCGGCTGGGGAGGTTTTGAGCCGTGATCTGCAACCTGTGTCCCCGCCGCTGCGGGGCCCTGCGGACAGAGACGGAGGGCCGGGGCTACTGCCGCATGCCGGAGATGCCCGTGCTGGCCCGGGCTGCCCTGCACCAGTGGGAGGAGCCCCCCATCTCCGGCACCCGGGGGTCGGGCACCGTTTTCTTTTCCGGCTGCTGTCTGGGCTGCGTGTTCTGCCAGAACGAGGAGATCAGCCACCGGGACGTGGGCAGGCCGGTCACCGTGGAGCGCCTGCGGCAGATCTGCGTGGAACTGATCGCTCAGGGGGCCCACAACATCAACTTCGTCACCCCCACCCACTACTCCCATATCGTGGCCCGGGTGCTGGAGCGGCCCCTGCCCGTGCCCGTGGTGTTCAACAGCGGGGGGTATGACAGTGTTTCCGCTTTACAGCGTCTGGCGGGCAAGGTGGACATCTATCTGCCCGACCTGAAGTATATGGACAGCGCTCCGGCGGGGCGGTACTCCGCCGCCCCGGACTACCCGGAGGTGGCCGCCGCCGCCATCCGGGAGATGGTGGGGCAGACCGGCCCCTGCGTCTTTGACGAAAACGGCCTGCTGAAAAGGGGGGTCATCATCCGCCACCTGGTGCTGCCGGGACAGGCGGAGGGGGCCAAGCGGGTGATGGACTGGGTGGCCCGGGAGTTCCCGAAGGGGACGGTGCTGTTCTCCCTCATGAGCCAGTACACCCCCTACGGCCGGGCGGACCGGTTCCCGGAGATCGACCGGAAGCTGCGCCGGGGGGAGATCCGGGCGGTGCAGGACTATATGGCCGCTCTGGGGCTGGACGGCTTTACTCAGGAGCGCACCAGCGCCGCGCGGGAGTATACCCCGCCCTTCGATTTGAGCGGGATCTGAAAAGCTCTCCCGCAGCCGGTTCCGCCGCCCGCAGCACCCGCAGGGGGCACGCCGCATCCGAAAGACGGCTGCGCCGGCAGCGGAATAAAACCTGGATCTGTCATCTCCGCCGACAGGTGCGGCGGAAATGACACTTCCCGCGCAGACCAGCCCGACTTTTTCACCTTCACAAGCAATCGAGGCCGGGACTGCGCGCAGTCTGACCCGAAAAAGTGGCCTTGACAATTTTTCGGCCATCCCGCCACGGGCCGGCCCATAAGGGGCCGGCCCGTGGTCTTTTGAAGCTCAGATCCCGTTCAGATGGTCATACAGGGGCTCCAGCGCCGGGAATAGGCGGCAGTATACGCCGTACATTTTGTCATAGACCGCCCTGTTGTCCGGGTTCGGGGCAAAGACCTGTTCTTCGTTCTCCTGCGCCAGGTCGGAGAAGTCCGCCTTCAAACCCAGCCCGATCAGGGCGCAGCGGCAGGTCCCCACGGTGCCCACATACCGGGGGTTTGGGGGGACATGGACGGGGAGCTGCAGCACGTCGGCCAGCATCTGCATCCAGACGCCGCTGCACGCGCCGCCCCCCACCACCCGCAGCCGCCGGGGCCCGTGGCCGTGGAGGGCCGTATAGCGCTCCAGAGAGCGGCGGTGGGAGTAGCAGATGCTCTCCAGCATGGCCCGGAGAAAATGCCGCCGGTCGTGCTGCCCGGTCACGTTGAAAAACAGTCCCCGGGCGTTGGTGGACAGGGGCGCCGGCTCGCCGTTGAGCCAGTGGGTGACGATCAGTCCGCCGCATCCCGGCTCCACCGACTCCATCTCCCCCTCCAGGAAGGGGTAGATGTCCTCCCCCAGCCTCTGCCTCTCGGCGCGGTAGAAGCGGTGGATGGCCCACTCATAGGCGCGGCCGCCGGTGGTCAGGGCGAAGAGGGCACCTTGGGCCTGCCCGCTGGCGGTGAACCAGCCGGCACTGTAGCCGTCGATCCGGCGGGGCAGAAATTCGCCGAACCAGGAGGAGGTGCCGATGTAGATGTGGGCGGTCCCCGGCTGGGCGCAGCCGGCGCCGAAGTAGACGGCGGGCAGATCGCCGAAGCCGCCGAACATGGGGGTGCCCGGGGCCAGACCCAACTCCTGGGCCCCCGTCCGGGTCAGGGGGCCCACAAGGTCGGTGCACCGGATGCAGGGGGGGAATTTGTCCCGGTCCTCCGCCAGCCCCGTCTTTTCCAGCACCCGGTCGTAGAGGGCCTGAAGCTCCGGGTCGGGGGAGTGGATAAAGTCGTCGGAGCACTCGGTGCAGAGCCGCCCCGTGGCCCGGTACCGGAAGTAGGCGTTGATGCCCGCGATATACCTCGCCCGCCGCCAGATGTGGGGCTCGTTTTCCTTCAGCCAGAGCAGTCTGGACCAATAGCCCTGGGCGTTTTCCAGGGGGGCGCCCAGAAGCTGCTCCAGCCGCTTTGCCTGAACGGCGGCGCGGCCGTCCATCCAGATGATCCCACGGCGCAGGGGGCGGCAGTCCCCGTCCAGAGGGATAACGTGCTTCCAGGGGGCGCTGATGACCAGCCCGGCCACCTCTCCCGGCCGGACGGCGGTCTGGGAGAGACACCGGCGCACGGCGGTGCACACCGCCTGCCACAGGCCGTCGGCATCCTGCTCCGCCCAGGCGGCCCTCTCCTGGATCAGGGTGCAGTCCGCGCTGGCGCCGCGCATTTCGTTGGTGGCGATGTCCACAAGGATGGCCTTCACCGCCGTTGTCCCCACGTCGATTGCAAGAATATAGCCCATGTGTTCGCTCCTCTCGGCTCCCCGCCCGGAGGTGCGGGGAGCAAACCTTATAGTAACCTCTGCATATCCTCCGGCAGAGGGACTGTAAAGGATAATACCTGCCCGGTGACGGGCTGCCGCAGGGTGAGACGGGCGGAGTGGAGCGCCGGGCGGGGGATGAGGGCGCGGTCCTCCGTGCCGTAGAGGAAGTCGCCGGTGAGGGGGTGGCCTATATGGGCCATATGGACCCGGATCTGGTGGGTGCGGCCGGTGTCCAGCTCCAGCTCCACCAGCGACCGCCCCCCGTGGAGGGACAGCACCCGATAGCGGGTGCGGGCGGCCTTGCCGTCGGGGCGCACCTGCTGCTCCATCAGGGAGCCGGGCTTTGGCCCCATGGGGGCGTCTATGATCCCCTCAGTCGGCTGGGGCACCCCTTCGCAGACGGCCAGATAGGTGCGGCGGAAGTCCGCCGTGTGCAGCTGACGCTTCAGCACCTCCTGGGCGTGAGGGTGCTTGGCTGCCGCAAGAAGGCCGGTGGTGCCCCGGTCCAGACGGTGGACGGGGTGAAGATCCGACTGATCTCCCCTTGAATCGTAATAATTCAGCAGAAAATTACCCAGCGTATCGGAAAAGTGCCCCGGTCCCGGGTGAACGGGCACCCCGGCGGCCTTGTTCAGCACGATGATGTCCCCGTCCTCATAGACGATGTCCAGGGGACCGGGGACGGGGAGGATGCCGCTGCGCCGCTCCGGGTCGGACAGACGGACGGACAGCACCTGCCCCGCCCGGGGGCAGTATCGGGTGGTCACCCGCTGGCCGTCGGCCAGAATGCCGTCCTCCAGCCACTTGATGCGGCGGATCACCGTGCCGGACAGGCCCATGTGCCGCCGCAGCAGGGTGTCTGTTTTGATGCCGGCCAGATCCGGCGTGACGGCCAGCTCCAGCCGCCGCGGCTGCCATGCCATGCTGCCGCCCCCTCTCTTTTGAAAAAGTATAGCACAGGGGGCGGGGCGGACTCAAGGGTTTCCTTTTTCCGCAGATCGGTATATAATAAAGGGACGATTTTACGCCCGCCCTGCGGGGCAGGCTATGGGAGGAAGTTCCATGTTTCGGCGCAGACAGAACCCCGCTGCCCCGGCGGCCCCAAAGGACAAGCTGGGCATCTATATCCATATCCCCTTCTGCCGCAGCAAGTGCGACTACTGCGACTTCTACTCCCTGGCCGGGCGGGAGGAGCGGATGGACGACTATGAAAAGGCCCTGTTGGCCCACCTGAGAGAGACCGCCCCGCTGGCCCGGGGCATCCCCGTGGACACGGTGTACTTCGGCGGGGGCACCCCCAGCTATTTCGGCGAAAAGCGCCTGAAGACCCTGCTGCATGAAGTGAAAAGGCTATACAGCGTGGAGCGGGACGCCGAGATCACCATGGAGGCCAACCCCGACAGCGTGGACGCCAAAATGCTGACCCACCTGCGCCGGGCGGGGCTCAACCGCCTGTCCCTTGGGTATCAGTCCGCCTGCCCGGCGGAGCTGGCCGCCGTACACCGCATCCACACCGTGGAGCAGGGGGACACCGCCGCAGCCGCTGCCCGGAAGGCCAAATTGAAGAACCTGTCCATGGACCTGATCTACGGTCTGCCCGGCCAGACCATGGACAGCTGGCGGCAGTCGGTGGAGCACGTTCTGGCCCTGGAGCCGGAGCACCTGTCCTGCTACGGCCTGAAGGTGGAGGAGGGCACCCCTCTGGCCCGGCGGGCGGCCATGGGGGAGGTGTTGCCCGATGACGACGCCCAGGCGGATCTCTATCTGTGGACGGTGGAGCGGCTGGCCCAGGCGGGGTACGAGCAGTACGAGATCTCCAATTTCGCAAAGCCGGGCTTTCAGTCCCGACACAACCTGCGCTACTGGCTCACCCGGCCCTATATCGGCTTCGGGCCCGGGGCCCACTCTGACTTCGGCGGCCGGCGGTACTCCTTCGTGCGGGATCTGGAGGAGTACATTACCGGGGTGCTGAAGGGGGGCAAGCTGCTGGACAGCGACGACCTGATCCCCCAGCGGGAGCGGGGTAGCGAGTATCTGATGCTGCGCCTGCGCACCGCCCGTGGCATCGAGGAGTGGGAATACCGCAAGCAGTTCTTTCTGGATTTCGAGCCCATCCGCCGGCGGCTGGAGGAGTATGCGGCTCAGGGCTGGGCAGAGCGGACCGCAGAGGGCCGCTGGCGGCTGACCCCCCGGGGCTTTCTGCTGTCCAACCAGCTGATCGGCGACCTTTTGGAGCGGCAGGAGCAGGCCAGCCTGAAGGAGCTGATCCCCCGGGCGCGGCAGGAATTCGGCGCCCGGCGGGAGGAGAAGAACGCAGACCGAACATAATGCCGCAAAAAAATAATTCCCAATCCTTTTTTGTGTTCCCCGCCCCCGCAGGGGGCGGGGAACACGGGTATTTCTTCTGCAAAGGAACACGAAATGAAATTAGGGCAAAAATAAAGTGCGGAGCGGGAGAAAAATGTTTGCCAACGGGACATACTGATGCTATAATATATGCGGTTTTCTGCGCCCTTTTTCAGAATGCGCGCGGAACGCAATTGGATGATCTTACCGGCCCACGGGCCGCCCTGTTGACAGCCTTTTATAAGGAAGGTGCTCTGCTTGTATAAATATCTGATCCGCGGCGGCAAACCCCTCCGCGGCGAAATCGAGATCAGCGGCGCAAAAAATGCCGCCGTAGCCATCCTGCCCGCCGCCCTGCTGGTGGACGGGACCTGCCGCATCGAGAATATTCCCCAGATCAGCGACGTAACCCTGATCCTTCAGATCCTGCGGGAGCTGGGGGCGGACATCCGCACGGTGAACCGCACCACCATGGACATCGACTGCTCCCATATCCGTAACCGCCAGGTGCCCTATGAGCTGGCCCGTAAGATCCGAGCCAGCTACTATCTGGTGGGGGCGCTGCTGGGCCGCTTCGGCTGGGCCGAGGTGCCTCTGCCCGGGGGCTGCGATCTGGGCGCCCGGCCCATCGACCAGCACATCAAGGGCTTTGTGGCCATGGGGGCAGAGGTAGACGTACACAGCGGCATGGTGTGCGCCCGGGTGCCCGACTGCGGCCGGCTGGCCGGGGGACAGGTGTATCTGGACGTGGTCTCCGTGGGGGCCACCATGAATATCATGCTGGCCGCCGCCCTGGCCCAGGGGATGACGGTGATCGAAAACGCCGCCAAGGAGCCCCATATCGTGGATCTGGCCAACTTTCTCAACTCCATGGGCGCCAACATCATGGGCGCGGGCACCGATGTGATCAAGATCCGGGGGGTGGACCGCCTGGGCGGCGGAAGCTACTCCATCATCCCCGACCAGATCGAGGCGGGCACCTATATGGCCGCCGTGGCCGCCGCAGGCGGGGATGTGCTGATCCGCAACGTGATCCCCAAGCATCTGGACTGCATCACCGCCAAGCTGGTGGAGATGGGGGTGCAGGTGGACGAGCTGGACGACGCCGTCCGGGTCCGCCGGGACGGCCCCATAGGCCGGGCCAACATCAAGACCATGCCCTATCCCGGCTTTCCCACGGATATGCAGCCCCAGATCGCCGCCGTTCTGTGTCAGGCACAGGGCACCAGCGTGATCACCGAGGGCGTGTGGGACAACCGCTACCGCTATGTGGACGAGCTGCGCCGCATGGGCGCCCACATTCAGGTAGACGGCAAGGTGGCCGTGATCGAGGGGGTAGAGGCCCTGACCGGCGCTCCCATCCACGCCTGCGACCTGCGGGCCGGGGCCGCCATGGTCATCGCCGGGCTGGCCGCCCGGGGCGTGACCGAGGTGGACGGCGTGAGCTATATCGAGCGGGGCTACGAGGATCTGGTGGGCAAGCTGTCCGGCGTGGGCGCCGACATCAGCACCGTGACCGTCCCCGATGAAAAGCCCCAGCCTCAGGTGGGATAAAGAAGAAAATCATAAAGACTCCCGAACCGTGAAAACGGTTCGGGAGTCTTGGCGTCTGGGCTTAAAGCTCCGCGGTGGCTGCCTTTACGATCCGGGCGGAGCGGTCGGCGGTCTCCTGCTCAAAGCGGTCGAAGGAGTCGGGGGCCGTGCCGTCGGCCAGGTCGGAGATCACCCGCAGCACCCCGAAGGGCACGCCGGACAGGGCGGCGGTCTGGGCGATGGCGCCCCCCTCCATCTCGGCGGCGGCGGCGGAGAACTCCGCCCGGATGGCGGCCTTGCTGTCGGGGCCGGAGATGAACTGGTCCCCGGTGGCGATCAGGCCGGTGTGGACGTGCTCCGCCCCCAGCACCTGCTCCGCCGCCCGGCGCAGGGCGGACTGCACGGCGGGGTCGGGCTGAAAGACGGTGGGGCGGCTGTCGTCGCCGCCGGTGCAGAGATAACCCTTTGCGTGGCCGAAGGCGGTCACGTCGAAGTCGTGCTGCACCAGCCCGTCGGCCACCACCGCGTCCCCCACGGACAGGCCGGGGCCGATGCCCCCGGCGATGCCGCTGTTCAGCAGGGCGTGGAGTTCGAACCGGTCGATGAGGATCTGGGCGGTGCGGGCGGCGTTCACCTTGCCCACGCCGCACTTGACCAGCACCACTTGCCGCCCGGACAGCAGTCCGGTGTAAAAGGTCAGCCCCCACAGCGCCTGCTGCCGGGGGTGCTCCAGAGCGGACACCAGCCCGGCCAGCTCGCTGTCCATGGCGGCGATGATGCCCACAGGCTTTTTACTGCTCATAGTTCATCCTCTCCCCGTTCCAGTTCTTCAGCACCTCCAGCATGTCGGCGGCTACGGCGCGGGCCCCGGGCAGGTCGTGCTCCAGATAGTTGCCGCACTCCCAGCGCCTGCTGCCGGGGATCTCCCCCTCGAAGTCACGGATGAACCGGAAGCTCTCCTGCACCAGAGTCAGGGCGTCTGAACGGCTTACGCTGTCCCGCAGCAGCAGGTAGAACCCGGTGCGGCAGCCCATGGGCCCCACATAGACCACCTGATCGGTCAGGCGGCTGTTCCGGGCATAGGTGGCGAACAGGTGCTCGAAGGTGTGCAGGGCCCCGTTGGACAGGTAATCGCCCCCGTTGGGCTTTTTCATGCGGATGTCATAGGTCACCACATCCCCGTCTATGCGGGAGACGTACATGCCCTTTTCCAGTTTGTCGTGGTTCACTGTAAAGCTGGCGATCTGTTTCATGATATCGCTCCTTCCGCCCGTCCGGTCCGGACGGGCATTTTTTGATGACAGAACAGGCCCGCGGCCTGTCGGCGGCGTTTACTTGTTCAGGGTCTCCTGAGCGATGGAGATAAACCGCTCGGCGTAGTGGGACAGATAGCGGTCGCGGCGGTAGCCGATGACCAGCCGGCTGATGGTGCTTGCAGCGCTCAGGGGGAACAGGTCCAGCCCCTCCGCCGTGGTCTGGCTGCCGGTCACATGAATCACCCGCAGGAACAGCTCCGGGCAGATGGCGATGCCCATCCCCTCCTGAGCCATGGCCAGAGTGGTGGCAGTGTTCTCGGTCTCAAGGGCCACCTTGGGCTTGAAGGAGTGCCGGCTGCAATACTGGTCCACGATGCTGCGGGTGCGGTTGCCCCGCTTGAGCAGCACAAAGGGCATGGAGCGGAAGGCGGCGATGTCCGCCCCGTCGGCAAAGGTCCGGCGCACCTGATCGGCCTTGGCGCCGAACAGCTGATCTGTATAGGATCTGGGCACCACCATGATCAGGGGTCCGGCGGTCAGGGGCAGGGTCTCCACCCCCTCCAGGGTCACGGGCTCGAAGCAGACGATCAGGTCGATGCGCCCGTGGGCCAGCTCGTCCTCCAGCTGGTTGGAGTTGCCCTCGAACAGAGAAAACTCCACCATGGGGAATTCCGCCCGGAACCGGGGCAGGATCTCCGGCAGAAGGGCCAGACCGCAGGTGTGGGAGATGCCCAGCCGCAGCACGCCCATGTAGTGGCGGCTGATGTCCCCCACCTTGGTGAGATACTGGGTGTGCAGATCCAGGATCTGGGTGGCCGTGTCCACCAGAAGCTCCCCGGCATAGGTCAGGGAAAGCTTTGGAGAGCGGGTGAACAGCTTCACGTCCAGCTCCCGCTCCATGTTGGAAATGTGGTTGGACAGGGACTGCTGGGAGATGTACAGCCGCTCCGCCGCCCGGGTGATGTTCAGCTCCTCGGCTACCAAAAGGAAGTATTTCAGATTCTGAAAGTTCATAGCATCCCCCTATGAATAATAGGCATAGTGTTATAACTGACTGTGTAATAAACATTATAGCACAACATAATGACTGTGGCAACTCCCTGTAAAAAAATGTTTTAGTATTCCTTCTGTCTATGACATAATAGACGAGAACGAAAGAACAGCTTTTACAACTTGCAGATCGCAGCACTGGGGAGAGCTGCGACCGGCGATTTAATGGCAAAAAGGAAAGAAAGGAAGGCAATTTGAATGAAGGCATTGATCATTGACGAGGTGTACGAGGGCATTGCTCAGGAGCTGGGCAAGTACATGACGGTGGAGACAAAGCTGCTGCCCACGCAGGAAGAGCTGGCGAAGCTGATCGGCGACTACGATGTGCTGATCATGCGTGTGGACCCCGCGATCAATAAGGAGATCCTGGACGCGGCCAGGAACCTGAAGGTCATCGGCGTGTGCTCCGTGGGTCTGAACCACATCGATATGGACACCGCCAAGGAAAAGGGTATTCAGGTGTTCAACGCCCCCGGCATGAACGGCAACGCCGTGGCCGAGCTGACTCTGGCCAAGATGCTGGAGCTGTCCCGCCACACCATCCCCGCCGACCGCGACGTGACCATTGACAAGCACTGGGACAAATACCGCTTTGTGGGCCGCGAGCTGCGGGGCAAGACCCTGGGCATTCTGGGCTTTGGCCGCATCGGCCAGCGGGTGGGCGAGCTGGGCCGCGCCTTCCTGATGAACGTGGTGGCCTATGACCCCTTCCTGCCCGCCCACGTGTTCGAGGAGCAGCACACCCAGAGCCTGAGCATCGCCGAGGTACTGCGGGTGTCCGATTTCGTGACCATCCATATGCCCCTGACCGACGAGACCCGGCATATGTTCAACGCCGAGTCTCTGGCCAGCATGAAGCCCGACGCCGTGGTGCTGAACATGGCCCGGGGCGGCATCGTGGACGAGAAGGCCATGTATCAGGCCCTGAAGGCAGGCAAGATCGGCGGCTATGCCACCGACGTGATGGAGAATGAGCTGGCCGACGGCGGTCTGACCGAGGGCGCCAGCTTCGACTCCCCCCTGTTCGAGTGCGACAACTTTATCGTCACTCCCCATCTGGGCGCCCAGACGGTGGACGCCTCCCGGGATGTTGGCAACTACATCATCGACAAGGTTAAGGCGGCGCTGAGCCTGAGCTGAGCGTCTCAATTCCGACTAAAAAGCGACCCCGCCCTCTTGAGAAGAGAGAGCGGGGTCGCTTTCTGCGTGTCCGGAGGTTATAGGAACATAAGTAAATGCATATACGTCAAAACAGCCAAAAATCCAGAGAGAGCGCCCGGGAAAACTATCTGATATGGCTGATAATGGTCAGCACGCCGCTGAGGGCGATCACTGCGTAAACCACCCGGGTCAGGGCTGCGGTGTCCAGCTTCTCCAGCACCCTGATGCCCGCCCGCTTGCCCAGCAGCACCCCGGCCACGCCGATGGCGATGGGCAGGATGGAGGCGGTGGAGTACAGCCCCTTGGACATGCGGGTGATGATGTTCACGGTGTTGGTCACAGCGAAGTAGCCCTGCATATTGCCGGCATACTCCTCGTTGCTCCGGCTGGTGGCCAGATAGTAGGCGGCGATCATGGGCCCGCCCACGGAGAACAGCCCGCTGCCGATGCCCGCCAGAACGCCGCACAGCACCGCGCAGGGAACGGTGTCGTTAAAGGTCAGCCTCCCCTTCAGGGTGAAAAAGTACAGGGCCAGCAGGATCAGAAACACCCCGAACAGGATGGACAGCAGATCCAGATCCAGCCGGGCGGCGATCTGGATGCAGGCGGTGCTGGTCGCCAGACAGGAGAGCACCGGGATCACCAGCCGCCGCAGAGAGATGGATCTGCGGAAGTGGACGGTGAGGGAATAGGCCAGCAGGCAGCTGATGGCGCTGCACAAAGCGGGGGCGTGGAGCATGTCGTATACCAGGGGCATGAACATCATCATGACAGCCGCACTGCCGAAGCCGCTGGCCGCCTGTACCGCGCCGCCCAGAAAGGCGGCAAGGGCCACTACAAGAAAGGTCGTCATGGAAACTCCTCCGTTCCTGATATGGGTTCAGCTTGCCAACTCCGCCGTGAAAACGGGAGGGGCACAGTGCTGCCTGGCTTTGCTCAGTGTAGCACGGCGCAGGGTGAAAAGCAAGCGCTGCAAAGCTATGGAGAGGGGGCGAGCCCCTGCTTTTGATCCATTCTCCGAACAACGGACATCAGGGCCCCCCGAAGCGCCTCCTCCCCCAGGGCGAGCATCCGGTCGGTGGGGCCGGAGATGCTCAGGGCGCAGCGGTCATCCCCCAGAAGAAGGGGAACGGCTACCGCCATGGCGCCGGCGTCCACCTCCCCCACGGAGCGGCAGAAGCCGGCACGCTGAATGGAGGCGATCTGTGCTTTAAGGGCGGCGGCCCGCTCGCGGGGGAGGGTGTCCAACAGCCGGGCGGCAAATTCGGGGCTCTGGGCGGCCAAAAGGGCCTTCCCCGTGGCTCCGGCGGTAAAGGGGACCTCATAGCCGACGGCAGTCATCATCGACAGGCTGTATTTGGATTTGACCAGGTCGATACACATGCCGGAGCCGCCCCGGACCCCGGCCAGGATCACCAGCTCGTTGAACCGGTCGGCGAGACGGCGCATCTCATCTCCGATCAGCTCCCGGGCGGAACGGTGGGCGGCGGCGGCCAGCAGCATCGGGCCGGAGCCGAGGATGTACTTCCCCGTGTCGGCGGACTGCTCGACCCAGCCGGCCCCCTCCAGGGTGCGCAGGGTGCGGTAGACCGTGGTCTTATGGATGCCAAGGCCGCGGCTTATTTCCGTCAGAGAGAGGGGCTGCCGGGGATGGGCGGAAAAGAATTCAAGGATATGCACCGCGTGCAGGACAGAGTGTATGGGGGCGGGGGTGCAGGTCTGCTCTGACATGGGGATCCTCCTTTCAGGCTATGCCCGCTGGCCGATGCGGCGCGGAGCACCAAGGATGTGGTTTCATTATAGCGTCTATCGGTGCGGGGGACAAGGGGGATCCGCTGTCGGTGGTTGACAGAAGGAGGGAGAACGGATATAATCCACTCGAAGGACATGATTTCGGTCTGTGTTTCAAAATAATGTCCAAAAGGAGTGGAAGTATGAACAACTTCAGCATTGGAACTCCCTACAACGGCTCCCCCACGGGGATCGCAACATTTGCCAAGTGCCCCCTGTGCATGGATCTGCGCCGCGCTCAGGCGGATATTGCCATCCTGGGGGCTCCCTTCGACCTGGCCATACAGGGGAAAACCGGGGCGAGACTTGGGCCGAGAGGGATCCGGGCGGCCTCGACCCGATTTTCCTATAAGCCCGGGGGGAGCTATGATCCGGAGCGGGATATGTTCTATCTGGACAGCGGCCTGTGGCGCATCGTGGACTGCGGCGATGTGGACTACGTTCCGGGGGATATTGACACGACTTTTGCGAACCTGACGGAGGCGGTGCGGCTTTTGACTCAACAGGGGGTCATGCCTGTGGTGCTGGGCGGGGACCACTCCGTGACCTACCCCGCTATTCTGGGCATGGAGGCTGCGGGGCCCTTTGACATCATCCACTTTGACGCCCATCTGGACTGGACCCGCTCCGTGGCGGGACAGCTGCGCTCCAATGGGTCGCCGATGCGCAACAGCGCGGCGCTGCCCTATGTGGGGAAGATGATCCATCTGGGGATCCGGGGGATCGGAAGCAGCAGCCGGACGGATTACGAGGATGCCCGGGCCCACGGCGATAAGATCTATTCCGTAAGGCAGACAAGGGCGTTGGGAATAGAGCGGATCCTCTCCGACCTGACCCCCGGGGGAAAGGTCTATGTGACCTTCGACATTGACGGCATGGACGCAGCCGCGGCGGCGGCCACGGGGGCCCCCATGTTCGGCGGCTTTGTGTACGACGAGGTGGTGGAGATGTTTGAGGCCGTTGCCAAACACAACCGCGTCATTGGTATGGATATGGTGGAGGTGGCCCCTCCCTACGACGACGCAGGGAGCACCACCTGCTATCTCGCGGCGCGCCTGGTATCCGACCTGCTGGGCTTCGTGACAAAAGAGCGGGAGCTTGCGGGAGAGCGCTGAGCGGCTTTGAGGGGAATAGAATATAAAGCGCGCCCCAGACAGCTGTCCGCCGTCTGGGGCGCGCTTTCGGTTTATCGGTCCTTACAGGCCCTCCTTTTTCAGCCCCCGGTTGAAGTACACAATAGCCGTCAGAGAGATGGCGTCCACCATGGTCTGCACCCACATACAGCCGTACAGGGGGAACAGCCGGTCCATCAGGAACAGCAGGGGGATGTCCAGCACGCCCTTGCGCAGCACGGAGCAGATCAGGGACTGCCTGACCTTGCCAATGGCCTGAAAATGGATGATCATGGGGTAGCACAGGGACATGAAGGGCATGGACACCATCAGCCGCCGCAGGAAGGCGGCGCCGTACTGGATGGTGAGGGGGTCGTCGATGAACAGGGCCGTGCACTGGGGGGCGAACAGCTCGAAGAGCACCAGGGTGAACAGGCTGAAGCCCAGGGCGATGGCGCAGCCGGTCTTCAGCACGTCCCGCCGCCGCTGCTGGTTGCCGGAGGAGAAGTTGTAGGCCAGCATGGGCAGGATGCCGTTGGCCACGCCGATGGAAAAATACAGGGTCAGGTTGTCGATCTTCTTGGCGATGCCCAGCCCGGCCACCGCCTCGGTGGCGTATTTGGAGACGAACTTGGCCTGGGCCGCCACGGCCACCACCGTCAGTCCGATCTGCAGGGCGGAGGGGAAGCCGATGGACAGGATGGGCCCCGCGTGCTCCCGGGCGTGCCGCAGCAGCCTGGGGTCCACCCGCAGCACGGTGGAGCGGGGGCGCAGCAGGATATTGCCCAGCAGGAACAGGGCGGCGGTGAGGTTGGAGATCATGGTGGCGGCCCCCGCCCCGGCGGCCCCCATCCCAAGGAACTGGGGCAGGATGAAGATGGGGTCCAGAGCGATGTTCAGCAGCCCGCCCAGGGTGACCCCCCAGAAGGCCCGGCCGGCGCTGCCCTCCGCCCGGGTCAGGTTGGCCAGCAGGGTGTTCATGACGGTGGGCAGGGCGCCGATGATGATCACCCACTGGGCGTAGCCCCGGGCGGTGTCGTAGATGTCGGACTTAGCCCCGCACAGAGCGAGGATGGGCCGGGCCAGCAGGGCGAACAGCAGGGCATACAGCAGAGCGCAGCACACCCCGCCCCAGAAGGAGACGGCGGAGATCTGGGCGGCCTGATCCTCCCGCTTGCGGCCCAGCGCCTGGGCCAGCCGGCTGGCCCCGCCCACGCCGAACAGGTTGGAGATGGCGGTGAGCATCAGAAAGGCGGGAAAGGCCACGGTGACGGCGGCGGTCTGAACGGGGTCGTCCAGCATTCCTACGAAATAGGTGTCGGCCAGATTATAGATCAGCACCACCATCTGACTGGCCACGGCGGGCATGGCCTGCTTCAGCACGGCCTGCCGCACGGGCATGGACTCGAACACATAGGTCTTTTCACTGCTGATCGTCGGCATAACGGTCAGGCCCCCAATCGTTTTTCACATTCTCATAGGCTTGCACGGTCAGGCGGAAAAAGCTCTGCCGCTCCTCCTCCGTCATGTGCTCCAGCAGCAGACTGCCCGTCCGCTCCCGGTTGCGGGTCATCAGCTGGCCCAGCCTGCGGCCGCTGTCGGTGGGGAATATGGACTGCCGCCGGCGGTCTGCGCAGGAGCGGTGCTGCTGTATCCAGCCCCGGTTCTTCATCCGCTGCACGATGCCCCAGGCGGTCTGGTGGGTGATGCCCATATAGTCCCTCAGGTCGCTGACAGAGGCCCCCTCGTTGGCCAAAAAGAATTGCAGACTGTCCGCCTGAGAGGCGGTCAGCCCCAGCGCTTGCAGGTGGCGGTTGCGGTTCTGGATGATGGTGTTGGACAGACTCAAAAGCAGTCTGGCCAGCTTGTTTTCCATGTTTTGATCCATAACTGTGTCCTCATGTTGGTAAGAGTCGGTTCGGAGCAAAAAGCACAGCGCACTGTACAGTCAGAGAATACAGCGCACTGTATAAATTGTCAAGGGGATAGGATGCGGAAACGATACTTTGCACGGCGGCAGCAGGGGGGCGGAGCCGTTCCGCCGGCGGGACGGCCCGGGTATTTTGTAGAAATCAACTAAAATGAGGAGGAGAATCCGGCACAAATTTCCGGAAAGGGGGGCTTTACAAGGGCGGCCCGGTCCTGTATAATCATGGCAACATCCAGATAGAGGCGCGGTATCCATCAGTACCGTCCCGCAAGGTCAGGCAGCCGCGGGACAGGAAAGGGGCCACCGCCGAAGTACCAGAGAAGTGCCTGCTTCTCCGGCGCTGGGTCGGCAGAGAACATCTGCCGGACTGTCACAAAGCTATTTTGTGAAGCGCTATCGACGGAGACCTGCTGCGGGGCATTTATCCCCCGTTGTTTTGTCATTCCGCGGACCGCTTTCAAAAAAGCGGTCCGCTTTTTTGATGCCCTCCGAAAATCGAGCGTCTGGATCAGAAGTCAGTCCCTGTGGGACGCATCGACACTCCCGTCATCCGGGAGATAAAGAAAGGAAGGCAAACAATATGAGAAGAATGATCGCCCTGTGTATGGCCGCCTGTATGGCCCTGTCCCTCACCGCCTGCGGCAGCAAGGACGCCCCCTCCGGCTCCGCCGGACAGGGGAGCCAGTCCTCCTCCGCCTCTCAGCAGGAGACGGTGACCGTCCCCCCTGTGGAGGACCTCACCGGTGTGGACACCAGCTCCATCCCCGGTCTGGAGGACGGCGTGTTCACCGTGGGTATGGAGTGCGCCTACGCCCCCTATAACTGGCTGCAGCCCGACGATTCCAACGGGGCCGTACCCGTCTCCGGCGGCAGCGGCTACGCCAACGGCTATGACGTGATGATCGCCAAGCGCATCTGCGAGGCCTACGGCTGGCAGCTGGAGGTGGTCTCCTCCGCCTGGGACTCCCTGACCCCCGCCGTCCAGTCGGGCACCATGGACGCCAACATCGCCGGCCAGTCCATGACCGCCCAGCGCATGGCCGAGGTGGACATGGCCGGCCCCTACTACTACGCCACCATCGTGGTGCTGACCACCAAGAACAGCCAGTACGCCAACGCCCAGTCCATCGCCGACCTGGCCGGCGGCAAGTGCACCTCCCAGTCCGGCACCATCTGGTATGACTCCTGCCTGTCCCAGATCAGGGACGCCCAGCTACTGGCCCCCGCCGAGAGCGCGCCCGCCATGATCATGCAGCTGGAGACCGGCGCCGTGGACTTTGTCTGCACCGATATGCCAACCGCCATGGCCGCCGCGGCCAAGAACGACGAGCTGGTGATCCTGAACTTCTCCGGCACGGACGGCGACTTCCAGTTTGCCAGCGAGGAGGAGCGGGCCGAGAACGTGAACATCGGCATCGCCGTGCAGAAGGGCAACACCCAGCTGAGAGAGGCCATCGACCGGGTACTGTCCGCCATGGACGAGGACCAGTTCAACGCCCTGATGGATCAGGCCATCGCCATCCAGCCGGAGGTTTAACTTTCAAAAGTGGCAAAGCCACTTTTGAAAAAGAGTTTTCAAGCAGGTCAGGTTTCGTTTCCCTCGGAAAAGTCGGCCTGACCTGCTTGAGATGTGTTTTTCCCGACGCACATGTCGCCGGGAAAAACGGTTTTAGATTTATTCCGCCGCCTGCGGGCGGCGGAACCCTGCGGGGCTGTTTTCTTCTTGTATGCTGCTGACATCTGCACGCCCGCAGCACACAGAAAACGATATGTAAGGAGTGTGACCCATGGACAGGCTGACCAAGCTGTGTCACGACGTGGCGCTGCTGTGGGGCAAGTACCACGGCATGTATCTGGACGGTGTGAAGAACACCCTAATCCTGGCCCTGATCGCCACGGCGATCGGCTGCGCCATCGGACTGGTGTGCGGCGTTTTGAACACCATCCCCTACACTAAGAACGATCCCCTGCCCAAGCGATTTCTGCTGAAGCTGCTGCGGGTGGTCATCCGGATCTATGTGGAGGTGTTCCGGGGCACCCCCATGGTGCTGCAGGCGGTGTTCATCTATTACGGCCTGCCCTATTTCAGCGGCAACGCCCTGCGGTTCGACAGCGTGTGGGCCGCCGCCATTCTGGTGGTGTCCATCAACACCGGGGCCTATATGGCGGAGTCCGTCCGGGGGGGCATCATCTCCATCGACCCCGGCCAGACCGAGGGGGCCAAGGCCATCGGCATGACCCATGTGCAGACCATGGTGAGCGTCATCATGCCTCAGGCCCTGCGGAACATTATGCCCCAGATCGGCAACAACTTTATCATCAACGTGAAGGACACCTCCGTCATGTTCATTATCACCTTTACGGAGTTCTTCGCCGCACACCGGTACATTGTGGGAGTGAACAACAAGTATTTCCCCTCCGCCGTCATTGAGATGATCGGCTACCTGACCATGACGCTGGCCGCCTCCTTCCTGCTGCGCCTGCTGGAGCGGCATCTGGACGGGGAGGACAGCTATGAGCTGGTGCAGGGGGATCAGCTGGTGATGGCCGCGGGGACCTACAGCCACCCCAGCCGCCGGACTCCCTTTGACGAGCAGAGCCCGGAGTATCGTGAGCGCGTCCGGCAGGAGCTTAAGCACGGACGGACGAGAGGAGATCGCTGACATGGGAGAAAGTATTCTGGAGATCCGCCACCTGGGCAAGGCCTTCGGCAGCCATCAGGTGCTGCGGGACATCGACTTTACCGTGCAGA
>CAKUHV010000013.1 GCA_934659445.1 uncultured Oscillospiraceae bacterium
CCTGCCCTGCGGGAGGAGATGCTGAAGAATCGCCGCGCGGGAGAGGTGCTGGACATTATGACCCGCTTTGCCCAGCACAACATCACCATGAACTGCCAGATCGTGGCCTGCCCCGGGATCAACGACGGTCCGGCCTTGGACAAGACTCTGGCCGATTTGGCGGGCCTGTATCCGGCGGTGAACAGTATTTCGGTGGTGCCCGTAGGGGTGACGAAATACCGGGATGGACTGTACCCTCTGCGGCCTTATACGCAAGACGAAGCCGAAGAAGTGCTCCGGCAAGTGGAACGTTTCGGCGGGCAGCACCGGGAAAAGACCGGCACCCGGCTGGTATGGTGCTCCGACGAGTTTTATCTGCTGGCCTGCCGCAAACTGCCGGAGGAGGACTTCTATGAGGAGTTCACCCAACTGGACAACGGCGTGGGCATGCTGCGGCTGCTGACGGAGGAGTTCCGCCGGGGGCTGAAGCTGATGGAGCCGGAGGAGATGGCGGAGCACACCGTGCCCTTTTCCATCGCTACCGGGGTGTCTGCCGCTCCTTTTCTGAAAGCACTGACGGACATGGCCCACAGGAAGTGCCCGCAGATCGAGGGAACGGTATACGCCGTTCAGAACGACTTCTTCGGACGCACCATCACGGTAGCCGGGCTGGTCACCGGGGGCGACCTGATCGCCCAGCTGAAGGGAAGAGATCTGGGCAAACGGCTGCTGATCCCCGCCAATATGCTGCGAGCCGGGGAGCGGGTATTTCTGGACGATGTGAGTCTGGACGATGTGGAGCGTGAGCTGGGCGTGCCCGTGCTGCCTGTGGCCCAGGACGGCTATGAGCTGCTGGACGCCATGTGCGGCATCCACAGCGGGCCGCCGGAGGTGTCCAGACCCGTGCCCGAGGACGAATATTACCGGTACAACCCGGGGACAAGATAGACAGAAGGGGAGACGCTCCCCACAGAAAAGGAGTGAAGGGAATTGAAACCCTTAGTTGCCATCGTGGGCCGGCCCAATGTGGGCAAGTCCATGCTGTTCAATAAGCTGTGCGGCCAGCGGCTGTCCATTGTGGAGGACACCCCCGGCGTCACCCGGGATCGCCTGTACACCCAGTGCGAATGGAGGGGCCGCACCTTTGATATTGTGGACACCGGCGGCATCGAGCCGGGCACCGACGACCAGATCCTGGCCTTTATGCGGGAGCAGGCGGAGATCGCCATTCAGGCGGCCACGGTGATCGTCTTTGTGTGTGATATCAAGACAGGCCTGACCGCCGCCGACCAGGATGTGGCCAATATGCTGCTGCGCTCCCAGAAGCCGGTGGTGCTGGCGGTGAACAAAATGGATCAGGTGGGCAATCTGAACCCGGACATTTACGAATTCTATAACCTGGGCCTTGGGGACCCCATCGCCGTCTCCGCCGTCCACGGCCACGGCACCGGCGACCTGCTGGACGCCTGCTTCGACTACTTCCCCCCGGAGCAGGAGGAAGAGGAGGACGACGACGTCATCAAGGTGGCCATCATCGGCAAGCCCAATGTGGGCAAGTCCTCTCTGACCAACCGCATTTTGGGGGAGGAGCGTGTCATCGTCTCCGACGTGGCGGGCACCACCCGGGACGCGGTGGACAGCTACTTCGAGAACGAGAAGGGCAAGTATCTGATCATCGACACCGCCGGGATGCGGAAGAAGTCCAAGGTGGAGGACCGGGTGGAGAAGTTCTCCGTCCTGCGGGCCACCATGGCCATCGAGCGGGCCGACGTGTGTCTCATTATGATCGACGCCCGGGAGGGGGTCACGGAGCAGGACACCAAGGTAGCCGGTCTGGCCCACGAGGCGGGCAAGGCGTGCATCATCGTGGTGAACAAGTGGGACGCCGTAGAGAAGGACGGCAAGACCATGGACAGAATGCGTCAGGACGTGATGCGGGACCTGTCCTATATGACCTACGCACCCATTGTGTTCATTTCCGCCCTGACGGGACAGCGGGTGGACCGCCTGTTTGACCTGATCAACTATGTGAACAACCAGGCCACCACCCGGATCACCACGGGTATGCTCAACTCGGTGCTGGCCGACGCCACCGCCCGGGTGCAGCCCCCCACGGACAAGGGCCGCCGTCTGAAGATCTACTACATGACCCAAGCGGGCATCCGGCCGCCCCACTTCATCTGCTTCTGCAACGACGCACGGCTGTTCCACTTCTCCTATCAGCGGTATCTGGAAAATCAGATCCGCTCCACCTTCGGTCTGGAGGGCACTCCCGTGCGCATGACCATCCGCCAGAAGGGTGATCAGGAGGGATAAGTAATGCTTGGAATGACATGGGCAGATTTTGCGCCTTATGCGTGGGAATATATGGTTCTTCCTCTGCTGCTGACGGCAGTGATCGCCTATTTTTGCGGCTGCTTTAACGGGGCGGTGATCGTGTCCAAATATATCCTCCACGATGATGTGCGCACCCACGGCAGCGGCAACGCCGGTCTGACCAACTTTCACCGCACCTTCGGCGGGCCGCTGACCCTTGTGGTCATCCTGTGCGACGTGCTGAAGGCGGTGGCGGCCATCTGGGCGGGCGTTCTGATCGCCCGGAGCTGGCAGGACGGATTCTGGCAGCAGGAGGCCATTGTGGCCGTGTATGCCAAGTACTGGGCGGGGCTGTTCTGCCTGCTGGGCCATATGTTCCCCTGTATGTTCCATTTCAAGGGGGGCAAAGGCATCCTGTCCGGCGGCGCCATCGCCATTATGATCGACTGGCGCATCGCCCTGGTGGTCTGGAGCGGCTTTCTGGTGCTGGTGGTGCTGACGCGGTATGTCTCCCTGGGCTCCTGCTTTTCCGGGGCGGCCTTCCCGGTGTGCAGCCTGATCCTGTACCGGGATGGGATCATCACCGTGCTTGCCCTGCTGATCGGCGGACTGATCCTGTACATGCACCGGGGCAACCTTCACCGTCTGCTGACGGGGACGGAGAACAAGCTGAGCTTTCATAAGAGGAAATAAGGTCCCGTATAGGGATGCCATGCAATGCTGAATAATCGGAGGTTTTACCATGAAGATCACGGTCGTAGGAAGCGGCGGCTGGGGCACGGCCCTGGCTCTGCTGCTGCTGGAAAACGGACATGACGTCACCCTTTGGTCCTACCACGAGGCGGAGTGCAGCGAGCTGCGGGAGAACCGGGAGAACCATCTGCTGAAGGGGGTCCATCTGCCCGACGGGCTGAAATTCACCACCGACCTGGCGGCGGTAAAGGGCTGCGGTCTGGTGGTGCTGGCCACCCCGTCCTTCGCCGTGCGCTCCACCGCCGCCCAGCTGCGGGATCTGGTGGACGAGGGCACGGTGCTGGTGTCCGTATCCAAGGGCATCGAGAAAGACACCTCTCTGCGCCTGAGTCAGGTCATCCAGCAGGAGGTGGGGTATAAGTGCCCTGTGGTGGTGCTGTCCGGTCCCTCCCATGCGGAGGAGGTGGGCCGCCGCATCCCCACCGGTGTGGTGGCCGCCGCGGACGACCTGAAGATCGCGGAGTTCGTGCAGGACACCTTTATGAACCCCCGGTTCCGGGTGTACACCAGCGACGACAAGGTGGGCACCGAGATCTGCGCCGCCCTGAAGAACATCATCGCCCTGTGCGCCGGCTGCTGCGACGGCATGGGATGCGGGGACAACACCAAGGCCCTGCTTATGACCCGGGGCTTGGCGGAGATGGCCCGGCTGGGGGTGGCCCTGGGGGGCCGGAAGGAGACCTTCACCGGTCTGGCCGGCGTGGGCGACCTGATCGTCACCTGCTGCTCCATGCACTCCCGCAACCGCCGCTGCGGTATCCTGATCGGTCAGGGCGTGCCCGTGGAGCAGGCCGTGAAGGAGATCGGCGCCGTGGTAGAGGGCTACTACGCCGCCGCCAACGCCCGGGCTCTGGCCCGGAAAGCCGGGGTGGAGATGCCCATTGCCCAGGCGGCCTATGAGGTGCTGTATGAGGGACGGGACGTCCACGACGTGCTGACCGATCTCATGTCCCGGGCCAAGCGCTCCGAGATCGAGGAGAGCTGGAGCTGAATCTGGTACAAAAAACCGGACAGGCTGCGGGCCTGTCCGGTTTTTATGCGGCAGGAGGAGCCTGCCCTTGCCAACCGGTGGTAAATTTCATGAAACGAGGAGAGAACTCCGATCTTTTCTCATGCTCCGTATCCTCCGCCGGGTCGGGGAGCCAGCGGTGGCTGCGCTCCGCCTCGCCGCGGTGCCGCACCCCTACAGGGTGGCGGCAAGGTCCTGCATATCGTAAAGTCCGGGCTTCTGGCGCAGGAGGGATTCAGCGGCGATGATGGCCCCCTCGGCAAACATGGCCCGGTCCAGCGCCTCGTGCTTCAGGGTGAGCACCTGGGTGCCGGCGTTGATGATGACCTCGTGGGTGCCCACGATATTGCCCATGCGCAGGGAGTGGATGGTGATCTCGTTCTCGTCCCGCAGGCCGTGTCCGGCGGGGCGGCCCACGGTGAGATGGGCCCCGGGCCGGACTGCCAGCGCCGCCTCGCCCAGCATGACGGCGGTGCCGCTGGGAACGTCCGCCTTCCCTGTGTGGTGGATCTCCAGGATCTCCACCTGCGCGCCGGGGAAGGCCTTCACCGCTGTTTTCACCAGCTGGCACATCAGGGTGACCCCAAGGGCCATATTGCCGGAGCGGAATACCGGGATCGTTTCTGCGGCCCGACGGATCTGCTCCATGTCATGCTCCGTCTGTCCGGTGGTCGCGATGACTACGGGCAGGCCCGGCCCAGGGCGTAGTCCAGCAGGGGCGCGGTGGCAGCCCGGTTGGAAAAGTCGATGATGCAGTCGGCGGGACCGTGAAACCCCTCCAGACTGCCGCCCCGCACGCTCACGGCGGCGGCCAGCTCGGCCCTGTGAAACCCCTCCTTTGCCGCGCGCTGCACACAGGCGCCCATCCGGCCGCCGGAGCCATTGACCAGTACCCTCATATAGATCCTCCTTCTGCAGAGCAGACTCCGCCGCGCCCAATGTCATTTAGTTAAGAAGAACCTGTCATTCCGAGGCAGTGACCGATGTCACTGCCGTGGGAATCCGCATCTAAAACGTTAGAAAAGGCGGATTGCCGCGCCAGTCTGCGGACTGGCTCGCAATGACAAAGCCCTTAGCTTAATGACATTGCCGCCGCGCCTGCTGTTTTTCTGCAAAGATTATACAAAAAACGGCGCCGGGTCACAACCTCATTCGCGTTTTGACAAAACGCTGAAAAATGGAATATTAAGGTTGCAAAAAATGAAAAATCATGTATACTGATTCAGTCCCGGTTGAGACAGAACGGGAGAAAGACCCTGTTATGAAAGAATGGAGAGAAGAAGAAAATGTGGTTTTGGCTTTCCCTGACCGCCCTGCTGTGCTGGAGCGGTTCTGATTTGTTTTCCAAGATCGGCTGTCGGGACGAGAACGACCGGTACAGCCACCTGAAGATGGTCATCGCCGTAGGCGTGGTGATGGGCATCCACGCCGAGATCGAGATATTTGCCGGCGGCGTCCCCATCAATCCCCAGATCATCCTGACCTACCTGCCGGTGTCCCTGCTGTATATCGGCTCCATGACTCTGGGCTATCTGGGCCTGCGGTATATCGAGCTGTCCATTTCCTCCCCCATCTGCAACTCCTCCGGCGCTCTGGTGGCGGTGATGACCCTGCTGTTCGTGGGGGGAGAGGACTATTCCCCTCTGGCCCTGTTCGCCATCCTGCTGGTGTGCGTGGGCGCCATCGGCCTGGGCGTGGTGGACGCCACCGAGGACCCGGAACTGCGGGCCGCCCGTCAGGCGGAGGGCAACCGGAAGTACGCCAAGAGCTTTCTGGCGCTTGCCCTGCCCGTGGCCTACTGCCTGCTGGACGCGGCGGGCACCTTTGCGGACAACCGGGTGCTGGAGACCCTGAACGAGGACAGCGCCAATGTGGCCTATGAGCTGACCTTCCTGGCGGCCGCCGTGGTGTGCTTCATCTATGTGGTGCTCATCAAAAAGGAGAAGCTGCTGCCCAAGATGGAGGTGCCCAAGTACATCGGCGCCATTTTCGAGACAGCGGGCCAGTTCGCTTATATCTACGCCATTGCGGACACCCAGCATCTGGCCATGTCCGCCCCCATCATCAGCTCCTACTGCGCGGCCTCCGTGGTGTGGGGCCGGCTGTTCCTGAAGGAGAAGCTGTCCTGGAAGCACTATGCCATGATCGTGACCGTGGTGGCCGGCATCGCCATTATGGGCGTGCTGGATCTGTAAGACGCCCCGTCTGATCCCCCGCGCGAGACTGCCGTTCTCCGGCAGTCTCGCTGCTTTATTCCCCGGAAAACTTGTCCCGAATTTGTTTACGCAGGAAGAAAAGTGTGGTATAGTTATCCCGTAAGAGTGTGCAGGAGGGACGGCATGATCATCTTAGGCATTGATCCCGGTGTGGCCACCATCGGCTTTGGGGTCGTAAGGGCGCAGCGGGGGAAAAACACCATGCTGCAATACGGCGTGGTCACCACGCCCCCGGGCATCCCCCTGTCTGAGCGGCTTTTGCAGATCTCCAACGACATGGAGGAGCTGATCCACACCTTCCATCCCGACGAGATGGCGGTGGAGGAGCTGTTCTTCACCAAGAACATTACCACCGGCATCGCTGTGGCCCACGGCAGGGGGGTGATCCTGCTGGCGGCGGAAAAGCTGGGCGTGCCCGTTTTTGAGTATACCCCCATGCAGGTAAAGCAGGCGGTGGTGGGCTACGGCGGGGCGGATAAACGCCAGGTCATGCTCATGACCCAGCGTCTGCTGGGCATGAAGGAGATACCCCGGCCCGACGACGCCGCCGACGCTCTGGCCCTGGCCATCTGCCACAGCCGTGCGGCCACCAGTCTTTTGAACACAGAGCGGGTGTTTGACCCGGATAAATACGACACGAGGTAAGCATATGTTCTATTCTCTCTCCGGCACGGTGGCCCATATCGGGCCATATCTGGCCGTGATCGACTGTGGTGGGGTGGGCTACGCCTGCCGCACCACGAACTACACCATCGCCGCCCTGAAAAAGGGTGAAAAGGGAAAGCTCTTTACACACCTGAACGTCCGGGAGGATGCCATGGAGCTGTACGGCTTCGCCACCCAGGAGGAGCTGAATCTGTTCCAGCAGCTGATCTCCGTGTCCGGTGTGGGGCCCAAGGCGGCCCTGTCCATTCTCTCTGCCAGCACCCCCGCCAACCTGGCCCTGTCCATTATTACCGGGGACGAAAAGGCGCTGACCTGCGCCCAGGGCATCGGTAAGAAGATCGCCCAGCGGGTGATCCTGGAGCTGAAGGATAAGCTGGCCAAGGGGCAGACCATGGGCGGCGCGGGGGAGAGCTACGGCGGCTCCGGCGTCACTGTGATCCCGGAGGACAAGCTGTCCGAGGCGTCCGCCGCCCTGGCGGTGCTGGGCTACTCCCAGGGAGAGATCAATGTGGCCCTGAAGGGGATCGACCTGGAGGGGCTGACACTGGAGCAGGTCATCAAGGCGGCCCTGAAAAAGATGATGAAGTGAGGAGGCTCCGCCTATGGCAAAACTGGAACGCAGAATAAGAGGGGACTTCGACCAGGTTCTGGAGGCGCTGGACAGGGGGATCTTTGACGGGAGCATATCCGCCTCCTACGAGGACGGCAGCGACTGCAGCGTCGGCCCGATGAGATGCGCGGTGCGGGTATATGAGCGGTACAGCTACCTCGGCGGCAACCGGGTCAGCCTGAACCTGACTCTGGTGGGCGACGGCGAGGAACTGTTCCTGTCCGCCATCACTTCCGGTGGGAGCAAGGCTGTGTGCTTTAAGCTGAACACCTGGGGAGAGGCGGCCTTTCTGGATGCTTTGCGGGAGGTCGTTGACCGGCTGCCCTGCGGGGAAGCGTGATGCCTGCACCGAAGGCGCATACCAGAGAATATAGGGAGTGACCCAATGGCGATCGATTTTTCCAACCCCGCGTTCGATCCGGAGGAGCTGGACGAACCGCTGGTGACCACCTCGCTGACCCGCGAGGACGAAAATGAATATTCTCTCCGGCCCAAGACCCTGCGGGAGTACATCGGCCAGGAGAAGGCCAAGGGCAATCTGGCGGTGTTCATTCAGGCGGCCAAGATGCGCCGCGAGCCCCTGGACCATGTGCTGCTCCACGGCCCCCCGGGTCTTGGCAAGACCACCCTGTCCGGCATCATCGCCAACGAGATGGGGGTGAACGTGCGCATCACCTCCGGCCCCGCCATCGAGAAGGCGGGGGATCTGGCCGCCCTGCTGACCAACCTGAATGAGAACGACATCCTCTTCGTGGATGAGATACACCGCCTGAACCGCCAGGTGGAGGAGGTGCTCTACCCGGCCATGGAGGACTTTGCCATCGACATCATCATCGGCAAGGGCCCCAGCGCCAACTCCGTGCGCCTGGACCTGCCCAAGTTCACCCTCATCGGGGCCACCACCCGGGCGGGCCAGCTGTCCGCCCCCCTGCGGGACCGCTTCGGCGTCACCCTGCGGCTGGAGCTGTATACCCCCCAGGAGCTGGCTCTGATCGTCACCCGCTCCGCCGATATTCTGGGTGTGCCCATCGAGGGGGAGGGCGCCATGGAGATCGCCAGACGCTCCCGGGGCACCCCCCGCATCGCCAACCGGATGCTTCGCCGGGTGCGGGACTTCGCCCAGGTGCGGGCCGGGGGTGTGATCACCAAGAAGGTAGCGGACGAGGCGCTGACCGCCCTGGAGATCGACCACCTGGGTCTGGACTCCATTGACCACCGGATGCTGCGCAGCATCATCGAAAATTACCGGGGCGGCCCCGTGGGCCTGGAAACTCTGGCCGCCACCATCAACGAGGAGGCCGTCACTCTGGAGGACGTGTATGAGCCCTACCTGATGCAGTTGGGGTTCCTCACCCGAACCCCCCGGGGCCGGTGCGTCACGGCCAAGGCATATGAGCATCTGGGGCTCCCCATTTCCGGCGGACCGGAGCCCGGAATGGAGCAGCTGACTCTGGGCGTATAGCGCCCGCGCCGTTCCGCTGGTCCGGGCGGCAGACTTCGTAAGAAAATGAGGTATGGTACCATGGGAAAACTGTTTGGAACTGACGGTATCCGCGGCGTGGTCAACGCCGGGCTGGACGCCGATCTGGCCTATAAGGTGGGCCTTGCCGCCGCGGCGGTGCTGGGCAGAAGCAAAAAGCCGGGGGAGAAGCCCCTGGTCACCATCGGCAAGGACACCCGCATCTCCGGTGACCTGCTGAAGGGCTCCCTCATCGCGGGGCTGTGCACCGCCGGGGCCGACGTGCTGGACCT
This sequence comes from uncultured Oscillospiraceae bacterium, assembly GCA_934659445.1. GTDB lineage: Bacteria > Bacillota > Clostridia > Oscillospirales > Oscillospiraceae > Lawsonibacter. The sequence continues at coordinate 9,302 of CAKUHV010000013.1, forward strand.
GGGCACCCTGCCCACCCCCGGCGTGGCCTGGGTCACGGTGGACGAGGGGGCGGACGCCGGCATCGTCATCTCCGCCAGCCACAACCCCTTCGAGCACAACGGCATCAAAATCTTCAACGGCAAGGGCTTCAAGCTGTCCGACGAGCTGGAGGAGAAGATCGAGGACATCGTCCTCTTTGGCCACAACAATGTGCCCATGAAGACAGGGGGAGAGATCGGCAAGGTCAGCTATGTGGCCCCCAAGGCCAGCGAGGACTACATCGACCATCTGGAGGGCACCATTGACTCCACCCTGGGCGGCCTGCGCATTCTGGTGGACTGTGCCAACGGCGCCGCCTCCGCCACCGCCGCCCGGCTGTTCGACCGCTTCTCCAAGCTGCGCACCGACGTGATCAACGCCGACCCCGACGGGGTGAACATCAACGAGAAGTGTGGCTCTACCCACATGGACAGTCTGGCGGCCATGGTAAAGGCGGGCGGCTATGACATCGGCATCGCCTTCGACGGCGACGCCGACCGCTGTCTGGCGGTGGACGAGAAGGGCGAGCTGATCGACGGCGACCAGATCATGGCCGCCTGCGGACTGGACCTGCTGAACAAGGGCAGGCTGCCCGGCAATACCATCGTGGCCACGGTGATGTCCAATCTGGGCCTGCACGTCTTTGCCAAGGAGCACGGCATGGCGCTGGAGTGCACCGATGTGGGGGACCGCAACGTGCTGGAGCGCATGGTGGAAAAGGGCTACGCTATCGGCGGCGAGCAGTCCGGGCACATGATCTTTCTGGAGCACGCCACCACGGGCGACGGCGAGCTGACCGCCCTTCAGATCCTGGCCCTGATGAAGGAAGGGGGAAAGAAGGCCAGCGAGATCTTCAGCTGCCCCCGGTATCCCCAGGTGCTGATCAACGTGCCTGTGGCGGACAACGACGTGAAGAAGGCCGTTATGGCCAGCGAAGAGCTCCGCCGGACCATCACCGAGGAGGAGCAGAAGCTGGGGGATGACGGCAGGATCCTGGTGCGGCCCTCCGGGACCGAGGCCCTGATGCGGGTCATGGTAGAGGCCAGGACCGAGCAGACCGCCCGCGAGACCGCCCAGCGGCTGGCGGAGCTGGTGCGCGGGCTGTAAGGGACCGACGGGAGCGTGCTGCGCGCTGCGGCAGGAAAACCATAAGAGATCCTGTACGATCCAGAGAGAAATTGAATGGAAAACCGGCCGCTGCATTGAAAATATGTGAAAACGACAAAATAAGGGAAAAATTTCCTTGACAAATCCGTTCAATTTGTTTATACTGCAACCGTGGTAGAGGAGAATATGTGTCGTCCTGCTTTTTTAGATCGTTCCAATGAAGAGCTGTGCCGTCTGGTCGGCGAGGGGGATTCCAGCGCCGAGGAGGAGCTGGTGGCCCGTCATGTACAGATGGTGCGGGCCTGTGCCCGCCCGCTGTTTCTGGCCGGGGGCGACAGCGAGGATTTGATCCAGGAGGGCATGTTGGGTCTGCTCACCGCCATACGCACCTTCGATGGTGGGAAGGGGAGCACCTTCCGCACCTATGCCGAGGTGTGTGTGCGAAACCGACTGCGCACGGCTGTGCGCTCTGCCCAGGTGGGGAAGCATACCCCCCTGAATTTCAGCATCTCTTTTGAACCCCCTCTTTTCGACGAGGTCAGTGAGCCGACTTTCTCCGGTGGTGAAAGTCCAGAGGACGTCATCATCGGCAGAGAGGAGCTGAGAGAGCTGCTTGACGCGCTGAAGGGGAAGCTGACGCCCCTTGAGCGGCAGATTTTTTCCCCGTATCTGAAGGGCCTCTCCTGCGGAGAGATCGCCCGGCAGGTCGACCGGCCGCAAAAGTCGGTGGATAACGCCATTCAGCGTATCCGCCGGAAAATGGTCCGGCAGCTTCCATCCGGCGTTTTCAGCAAAAGCTGATCGCAATATTACACCACCCGTCAAACGGGTAACGAGTCAAAGAGAGGGAATCCAAATGTACGAAGACAAGATCCTGAGATGCAAAGAGTGCGGCAACGAGTTCACCTTTACCGCCGGTGAGCAGGAGTTCTACGCCGAGCGCGGCTTCCAGAACGAGCCCCAGCGCTGCAAGGCCTGCCGTGACGCCCGCAAGAACGCCGCCCGCGGCCCCCGTGAGTATTTCACCGCTGTGTGCGCTGCCTGCGGCGGCGAGGCTAAGGTTCCTTTCGAGCCCAAGTCCGACCGTCCCGTCTACTGCAGCGATTGCTTCGCCCGTATGCGTGAGCAGCGCGGCTGATTTGTCTGCAACAAAAACGCGTCCCCGGTGGGGACGCGTTTTTTTATGCTTCGGCGGTTTTGGGAAAGGGCGGTTCACCGCAGGCCTCTGCTGCCAAGAGCGACGGCAGCAAGCACACAGGCGAACAGGGTCAAGCCCGGCAGCTTGCGGCTGAGCTTCCGCAGGGGATAGCTCATTACTGACCCAGCTCCTTGCCCAGCTGCTGCAGAGCGGCCAGAACGGAGTCGTCCGGGGCGTCACAGCAGATGATGCTGTCATGTACCAGATTTACGCCGTTGTCATTACAGTCCTTCTCCCAGGAGCGCATCCACTCGCCGTCGCCCCAGCCGTAAGAACCGAACAGGGCCACAGATTTGCCGCCCAGGCTGCCTTTGCAGGCGTCGAACATGGGCTGGAACTCCAGCTCCTCCAGCACCTCGGCACCCATGGCGGGACAGCCGAAGGCGATGGCGCTCAGGGGGGAGAGGGCCCCGGGATCCACGGCATCGGGGGTCAGCAGCACGGCGTCGGCGCCGGCTTGCTTCATGCCCTCCAGCACGGCTTTAGCCATGGCCTCGGTGTTGCCGGTGCCGCTCCAATAGATGACAGCTGTTTTCTTCATAGTCTGTTTCCTTTCCGCGCATACCGGCTTGTGCCGGGCGCTTTCCATTGATTTAGTATCAAACTGCAACGGCGAGCTGGTCGATGGTGGACCCCTCCCGCCATAGCTTGCAGTAGATCTCGGTACATTTTTTGAACCGGGCGAAGGTCCTCCGGGCGGCGGCCTCGTCTCCATAAACCTTCCACAGTCCGGCGCATTTGAAGTTGCACGCCCGGTTGTCGATAAAGCCCTTCACATCCTCCGGCGGGTAGCTGAGAAACAGCCCGATCTCATGGGGGAACTCCCGGCCCTCCCGCAGCCGGCGGATCAGCCGGACGACACACTGCTCGCAGCGGGAGCAGCAGTAGCCGGCTTGAGTCAGAAGCTGTGCGGCCAGTTCATTTTCAAGGTCCCGGCGCAGACGCTTGGGGCGGTAGAGATAGAGCAGCGCCCGACCTTGCTGACAGCGCACCGGCAGCAGGATCAGTCCCTTGGGCGCAAGACGGCGGTTCAGCCGCCGGATCTCCGCCAGCAGCTCGTGACCGGAGGAGCAGCGGCAGGGAAAAAGACTGCCCGTCTTGATGCCCGCCAGGGTGGGGGCGCATTGGCGGATCACATATTCTTCTGACATAACGGCCCTCCTTTTACGGGGGTTAGCAACAGCTAACCACTTCGGTGAAAAATAAGCGCTTTCTGCGCCATAGGATGTCCCAAAGGATGAGCACCTTATTCTCAAGCGATAGTTAAATGACTCTAACCGTATTATATGATAGGGCAGTACGATTGTCAACAGTAAGTTTTAGGCGGGAGGAAAAGAGAGAAAATTTGAATTATCCATTGAAAAGGGCGGAAGAATAGGGTATACTGTGTCCACATAAAGACGGTTTGCCCGTAATCATACAGGTCGGGCTGGCCATAGAAAATGGAGGAAACTTATAATGACCATTACCAAGGATACGATCATCGGCGATATTCTGACCATCGCCCCCCAGACTGCGCCCCTGTTCCTGGGCATCGGCATGCACTGCCTGGGCTGTCCCGCCTCCCGGGGCGAGACGGTGGAGGAGGCCTGTGCTGTCCACGGTGTGGACCCCGACGCACTGCTGGCCGAGGTCAACAAGATGATCGCTGACACGCAGTGATCGGTGCCGTGAAAACGGGGACGGAGGGACTCCGCCCCCGTTTTTTCTGCGGTTATTTGTGTGAAAGGGGAGCGGACTGATCACCAGAAGCAGGCTCCCTGAGTCCTTAGTATGGAGTGTGAGAAGCATGGACCGGATGATCGAATTATCCCCCCGGCTGGCCGCGGTGGGGCGACTGGTGCCCGGCAGGGCGCCGTTGGTGGACGTGGGCACCGACCACGCCTATCTGCCCGCAGCTCTGGTGCAGCGGGGGCAGATTCCCTCTGCCGTGGCGGCCGACCTGCGTCAGGGTCCCCTGAGCCGCGCGCGGGAGACCGTGCGGGAGTACGGCCTGACGGGTAAGATCGCCTTCCGCCTGTGTGACGGATTGACGGGGATCCGTCCGGAGGAGGCCGGCAGCGTGGCCATCGCCGGCATGGGGGGAGAGACCATCGCCCACATTCTGGCTGCCGCCCCCTGGGTGCGGGAGAGGGAAGTGCCGCTGATCCTCCAGCCCATGAGTTCCCAGAGCGACCTGCGGCTGTGGCTGCAGCAGAACGGCTACGTCATTGTGCGGGAGCAGCTGGCCCGGGAGGGGGACGCCATCTATACCGTCATGCTGGTACAGGCGGGGGAGCTGGCCCCTATGACTCCGGGGGAGCTGGAGGCCGGCCGGCTGGATCATGACCCCCTCCGGGGTGATCTGCTGGACAAGCTGACGGCAAAGCTCCGGCGGGTGCTGGAGGGGCTGGAGAGGTCCCGGCAGGAGGGGGCGGCGCCCCGGCGGGCGGAGCTTCTGACACTGCTGGAGGAGTTGAACGAGATGAAAAAGGAGTGGGAAGCATGGCAACGGTGAGAGAGATCTACAGGCTGATCGACGAATTTGCGCCCTTTGAGACACAGCTGGATTTCGACAACGCCGGATTTCTGGCGGGCCGGGGGGAACAGGAGGTCAGCCGTGTGCTGGTGGCTCTGGACATCACGCAGGCGGTGGCGGAGGAGGCCGTCCGCCGGGAGTGCCAGCTGATCGTCTCCCACCACCCGGTGATCTTCGGCGGGATCAAGTCGATGACCGACGAAACGGTCACCGGCCGGGTGCTGCTGACTCTGGCGGAAAACGGCCTGTCGGCCATCTGCGCCCACACCAATCTGGATGCGGCGGAGGGCGGCGTGAACGACTGTCTGGCCCAGTGTCTGGGTCTGTCCGGGGCTGTCCTGCTGGAGCAGGGGGGAATCGACCGGAAGGGCCGCCCCTACGGCATCGGACGGGTGGGCATGGCCCGCCGGCCCGGCCTGTCTGCGGCAGAGTATGCCGCCTACGTGAAAAAGCAGCTGAACGCCAACAGCCTGCGGTATGAGGACGCGGGCGTCCCCGTGGGCCGGGTGGCGGTGGGGGGCGGCTCCTGCGGCTCCATGCTGGAGCAGGTGCGGGCCGCCGGGTGTGACACCTTTGTCACCGCAGATGTGAAATACGACGTGTTCCTGTCCGCCCGGGCCATGGGCATCAACCTGCTGGATGCGGGGCACTACGCCACGGAGAATGTGGTGTGTCCCGCGCTGGCGCAGCTGATCTCCGACGGCTTCCCCCAGGTGGAGGTGCTGCTGTCTGGCGACCACAGAGAGGTGTATCAGGATGCGTGACTGGATCTCCCAGACCAACAGGCAGAAGGCGGGCTGGATACTGGCCCTTTGGGCGCTGCTGATGGTCCGGGCCTGCGCCGCCGGGCTGGAGTACTGGCCCCAGCTGGACGACTACATTCAATATCACAACTACCCCACGGCGGAGTCCTTCTCCGCCCTGCAAAAGGCGGTGGGCCTGCTGGCCTCCCGCCCCCTGGCGGGGATCGCGGACTACTTCGTGTGGGGACGGATGTTCAGCTTTATGCTGCTGGGCGTGGCCATCGTCTCCCTGCTGTATGCGGTGACCGCGCTGGTGCTGTGGTCGGTGCTGGGCCGCTTTTTCCGGGTGGGTCCCCTGTTCCCGGTGATCATGGCCCTGCTGCCCCTTGGGGTGGAGGGCACCTACTGGATGTCTGCCTCCACCCGGGTAGTGGTGGGGATGTTCTGGGCGGCCCTGGCCGCCTGGCTGTTCCTGAAGTGGATGGACAGGCCAAAGGGGTGGACACTGGCGGCATTTTTGGTGTGCCAGCTGCTGCCCTTCGGCTTCTATGAGCAGGCGGGCATCCTGGCGGTCACCCTGACGGTGGGGACGGCCATCCTGCGGTATGTCTACCGCGCGGAGGATCGGAAAAAGTGCCTGCTGGCCCTGTGGGCCCCGGCGTCCATGGTGCTGTATCTGCTGCTGACGCGGCTGCTGTCCAACGGCGGCGTGTACGGCAGCCGCGCGGCCCTGATCCTGCCCGTCAGCCGGTACTATTTCAACACCTTCCTGCCCGACATTCTGGGGCAGATCTGGAAGGTTTTTATCAACGCAGACCTGCGGATCCTGATGCGGGGCTTCATCCGCGCGGCGCAGCAGCTGCTCCGCGGACAGCTGCTGCTGTGGTTTGTGCTGACGGCGGCGCTGTGCGCCGGAGTGTGTCTGCTGGGCCGGAAAACAAAGACGGAGGAGGGGCGTCTCCCCCTGTGGCTCCAGCTGCTCTCCGGTCTGCTGCTGGCCGCCGCGCCGGTGACCCTGTTCCTTATTCTGGATAACCCCTGGTTCTCCCTGCGGGGGGCAGTGACCTCCTTCCCCGGGCTGGCCCTGATGGCGGACGGCGTGATGGAGGCCCTGTGGACAAAGACCGGCGTGCGCCGGGAGGCGCCCGCGGCTCTGGCCGCCCTGTGCGCCCTGGCGTTCTGTATGGCCGGGGCCAGCGAGATCGCCGACTATCGGGACACCTATCAGGCGGATCAGCGGGCGGCCCGCGCCGTATTGGACGTGATCTCCGCCGACCTGGCGGATGAGGAGGACTATCCCGCCCTGTCCGTAGGTATTCTGGGGCTGGAACCCACCTTCCTGCCGCGGCAGAACTACCTGTGGCACGAGCACGTCACCGGCTGCACTGAGAGCAGCTGGGCCTTCTCCGGTCTGGTGGGCAGTCTGGCGGACGGTCTGGCGCTGCCCTCCCTGAGTCCCCTGCCCAGCGCGCCCCTCTACCGCCGCTGGAACGCCGAGGCCAACCGCCCTGACCGTTTTGACCGCCTGTATTACTACGACGGCGCGGTGCTGGAGCCGGTGACGCTGGAGCCGACGGGGGAGAAGGCGTTCAACGTCCTGCGGGCGGACGGCTCTCAGCTGGGGCACATCTGGGAGGAGCCGGACGGCCTGGGCTATTTCGCCCTGGGGCAGCCCTGAAAATAGCCCCCATTCTTGTTCCGCTCCCCGCCCCCCGCAGGGGCGGGGAACATTGAGCTTCTTTCTGCCGGGGAACACAAAAGGAACTTGGGCAAAAAAGAAAAATGCAGGAATTTGAAAAATCAGCTTGCTATTTCAGAAAAAAAGTGCTAAACTACTTCAGTCTGAATACGGGCGGTCCTCTGCGGCTGTTCTCCACAGAGGTGGGGACGTCAGCGCCGCACGAACGCCTCATAACAGGAGGAAAAAACAATGGATTTGGTAAAGGCTTTCGCTGAAAAGTACCAGAAAGAGCAGCCCCCCGTCGTCGAGATCGGCGATACCGTCCGCGTCCACCTGAAGGTCAAGGAAGGCAGCCGCGAGCGTATCCAGGTCTTCGAGGGCACCGTCATCGCCAAGCAGCACGGCGGCATCGAGGAGACCTTCACCGTCCGCCGTATCTCCTACGGCGTGGGCGTTGAGAAGGTGTTCCCCCTGCACGCCCCCTCCATCGAGAAGGTGGAGCTGGTTCGTCACGGTAAGGTTCGCCGGGCCAAGCTGTACTACCTGCGCGGCCGCGTGGGCAAGGCTGCCAAGGTCAAAGAAGCCCTGTGATCCACAAAAGGAGCGGACCGGAAGGCCCGCTCCTTTTCCTATCCAGACCGTCCGCCGGCGCGCGGCAGGAAGGAGACGCAATGAATATTCAGTGGTATCCCGGCCACATGACCAAGACCCGGCGACAGATCGAGGCCGACCTGAAAAACGTGGATATCGTGGTAGAGATCGTAGATGCCCGCATCCCCATCTCCAGCCGCAACCCGGACATCGATGCCATCTGCGGGGACAAGCCCCGGCTGATCGTGCTCAACCGGGCAGATCAGGCGGACCCCGGGCAGAACCGGGCGTGGGGGGCATACTTTAAGGCCCAGGGCCACGCGGTGCTGGAGACGGACGCCAGGACCGGGCGCGGTGTGGCGCAGTTTTCCGCCGTGGTGTGCAGCGTGCTGAAGGAGCAGATCGCCCGCTGGCGGGAGCGCGGCCAGGTGGGCCGCCCCGTGCGGGCCATGGTGGTGGGTGTGCCCAATGTGGGCAAATCCACCTTTATCAATAAGGTGGCCAAAAAGAAGTCCGCCAAGGCCGGCGACCGTCCGGGGGTCACCCGGGGCAAGCAGTGGGTGAATGTGGACGCCGGACTGGATCTGCTGGATACCCCCGGCATCCTCTGGCCCAAGTTTGAGGACGAGCGCACCGGCATGGATCTGGCCTTTACCGGCGCGGTGAAGGACGACATCATGGATGTAGAGACTCTGGGCTGTCACCTGATGGCCCTGCTGGGCCGCCGCTACCCCCAGGCCCTGATGACCGCATATAAGCTGCCGGCGATCCCGCCCCAGGAGGACGGGGAGAACGAGGTGGCCTATGGCTACCGCCTTCTGTGTCTGGCGGGACAGAAGCGGGGAATGAAGATCTCCGGCGGCGAGGTGGACACCGAGCGCATGGCCCGGGTACTGCTGGACGAGTATCGCGCCGGAAAGCTGGGGACCTTTACACTTGAAGTGCCGGAAGGAGTCTGAACGATGGACTTGTGGCAGTATGAGCGGCAGGCCCGGGACGAGGGCTGGACGGCGATCTGCGGCTGCGACGAGGCCGGGGCCGGGCCACTGGCCGGGCCGGTGTACGCTGCGGCGGTGATCCTGCCCCTTGGACATGAGATCCCCGGCCTGAACGACTCCAAGAAGCTCAGCGAGAAAAAGAGAGAGGAGCTGTTCCCGGCGATCCAGACCCAGGCGCTGGCCTGGTCGGTGGCCAGTGTCGGCCCGGAGGAGATCGACGCCGCGGACATCCTCAGTGCCCGGATGAAGGCCATGCAGCTGGCCATTGACGGCCTGTCCCGGCCTGCGGACTTTGCCCTGATCGACGGCAACCGGGACAAGGGCCGCTCCGCGGCCATCGTGACGCCCCACCGGTGCGTCATCAAAGGGGACTCCCTGTCCGCCTCTATTGCCGCCGCGTCCATTCTGGCCAAGGTGAGCCGCGACCGGTATATGGTGGAGATGGCGAGGCAGTACCCCCAGTACGCCTTTGAGCGGCACAAGGGGTACGGCACCAGACTGCACTATGAGCGTCTGGCCCAATACGGCCCCAGTCCCATCCACCGCCTGACCTTTTTGAAGCCATGACCGGGGGAGAGAAGCGGCTGCTGGGCCGCTGGGGCGAGGAGCTGGCCGCACGGGAGCTGGAGAAAAAGGGCTACCGCATGGTGGCCGCAGGATGGCACTGCCGCTTCGGCGAGATCGACCTGATCTGTCAGGGGAGGGGCTTTCTATGCTTTGTAGAGGTAAAGCTACGGCGCACCGAGCGCTTCGGCACGCCCGCCGCCTTTGTGGATGCCCGCAAGCAGGAGAAGCTGCGAACCTCCGCCCAGCTGTACCTGGCCGAGCACGGCACTGAGCTTCAGCCCCGGTTTGATGTGGTGGAGATCCTGGCTCCTCAGGGGATGGACACAAGAGCCCCGGTCGTCCGGCACATAGAGAATGCCTTCTGATTTTCTCCGGAGCCCTTGACCGGCAGAAAAGAAGCTGTCATAATACGGAGTTGAGCCGCGCCGGCCCATGCCGGAGGGCGGAGGACACGATTTTCCCACAGAAAGGTTGGTTTTGAAATATGCAATATGTCAGTACGCGCGATGCTCAGCGGACCTATTCCGCGGCCCAGGCCATCGTACAGGGGCTGGCTCAGGACGGGGGGCTGCTGACGCCGGTCAGCCTGCCCCGGCTGCCCGAGACGGCGCTGAAGGAGATGACCGCCATGTCCTATCAGCAGCGGGCGGTCTATGTGATGCAGCTGTTCCTGGAGGATTTTTCCCGGGAGGAGCTGACTGTCTTCGCTGCGGCGGCTTACGGCCCTGCCAAGTTCGATACGCCGGAGGTCACCCCTGTCCGCACACTGGACGGGAACACCCACTGTCTGGAGCTGTGGCACGGGCCGACCTGCGCCTTTAAGGATCTGGCCCTTCAGATGCTGCCCCACCTGCTGACCGCCTCGTTGAAAAAGACGGCGGAGGAGAAGACGGTGTGCATTCTGGTGGCCACCTCCGGCGACACGGGGAAGGGGGCTCTTGAGGGCTTCCGGGATGTGGACCACACCAGGATCCTGGTGTTCTATCCCAAGGATGGCGTGTCCCAGGTGCAGCAGCTGCAGATGGTCACCCAGGAGGGGAATAATGTGGGCGTCTGCTCCGTGGTGGGCAACTTTGACGATGCCCAGACCGGCGTGAAAAAGCTGTTCAGCGACGAAAAGCTCCGGGCAGAGCTGGCCCGGCGGGGGTATTTCCTGTCCTCTGCCAACTCCATCAACTGGGGCCGGGTGCTGCCCCAGATCGTCTATTATATGTCCGCTTATTGCGACCTGCTGAAGACGGGCAAGATCGCGCAGGGCAGCCCCATCAACATCTGCGTGCCCTCGGGCAACTTCGGCAATATTCTGGCCGCCTACTTCGCGGCGGAGATGGGATTGCCGGTGGGGCGGCTGATCTGTGCCTCCAACCACAACAACGTCCTCACCGACTTTATCCGTACCGGCGTGTACGACAAAAACCGCACGTTCTACAACACCATGTCCCCCTCTATGGACATTCTGGTGTCCAGCAATCTGGAGCGGCTGCTGTATCTGCTGACCGGGCGGGACTCCGATCAGGTGAAGGGATATATGCGTCAGCTGGCGGATGCCGGACGCTATGAGGTGAGCGAGCAGGTGAAGGATAAGCTGCAAAGCCGTTTCAGCGCCTACTTCTGCGACGACCGGGAGACCCAGAAGGTCATCGGCCAGATCCATGAGAAGTACGGCTATCTCATCGACCCCCACACCGCCGTGGGCTTCTCCGCGCTGGAGCAGTACCGGGCCGAGACCGGGGACGACACCCCGGCCATCGTCGCCTCTACGGCCAGCCCCTTCAAATTCTGCGACAGTGTTCTGGGCGGTCTGGGCGTTCAGCCTGAGGGCCAGGGCCTGGAGCTGCTGGATCAGCTCAGCCGGGTCAGCGGCGAGCCCGTGCCCGCGCCCCTTGCCTGTCTGCGCAGCAAGCAGGTGCGCTTTACCCAGTCGGTGGAGAAGGACCGCATGGTGGACGCCGTGCTGTCTGTGTTGAGGTAGAAAATGGCCCTGTACGCCATTGGAGACACCCACCTGTCCCTGGGCTCCGACAAGCCCATGGACGTGTTCGGCCCCGGCTGGGCCGGATATGTGGAGCGATTGAGGGAGGGCTTTTCCGACGTGTCTGAGGAGGACACGGTGGTGCTGTGCGGCGATCTGTCCTGGGCCATGAGTCTGGAGGAGGGCCGCGCGGACTTTGCGTTTCTGCAGGAGCTGCCGGGGAAGAAGCTGCTGCTGAAGGGCAATCACGACTACTGGTGGTCCACAGCGGCGAAAATGCACCGCTTCTGGCAGGAAAACGGCTGGGACAAGCTGGACATCATCCACAACGGCTGCGCCCTGTACGGGGACGTGGCCCTGTGCGGCACCCGGGGCTGGTTCTACGAGGAGGACCGGGGGAAGCACAGCGCCAAGATCTTCAACCGGGAGCTGATCCGGCTGGAGACCTCTCTGAAGGCGGCGGGAGAGCGGGAGAAGCTGTGCTTTCTCCATTATCCGCCGGTGTATCAGGGCTACTGCTGCCGCGAGATCGTGGAGCTGCTGCACAAATACGGCGTGAAGCGGTGCTTCTACGGCCATCTCCACGGCTACAGCCACCGGCTGGCCGTGCGGGGCGAGCGGGACGGGATCGACTATCAGCTGGTCGCTGCCGACTATCTCCGCTTCCGTCCGGCGCTGATCCTGGGCGCGGAGCAGAGCTCTGGGCCGGAAACTGAGAGCTGAAACCCCGCCGGACCGGCGTGCCGGGACAAAAAACAAGAAAATTCATGGAAAATTCTTAAAAATGGTCTGGTCAAAACGCCGCTTATCTGGTAGAATATCGTGGCGAATATCTTAGGATGTGCCCCAGCAGACGGCCGTCCAAGTATCAAGGCGCGTGCTTTCCTCCTGTCCGGAGGGCTTCGCGCCATCAGGAGGAAAGTGTCAAATGAAGGTCACCAACGTTGAGAAGAAAGAAAAAAGCACGGTAGAGCTCACCATCCAGGTGGACGCCGAAACCTTTGAGGCCGCTGTTCAGAGGGCCTATCTTGACCAGCGCAAGCGCATCAATGTCCCCGGCTTCCGCAAGGGCAAGGCCCCCCGGAAGATCATCGAGGGCATGTACGGCACCGGTGTGTTCTACGAAGAGGCCATCAACGACGTCTATCCCGGCGCTTATAACAAGGCCGTGAAGGAGCAGGGGCTGGAGGACATGGGTCATCCCCAGCTGGAGATCGTGGAGGCCGGCAAGGACGGCCTGACCTTTAAGGCGCTGGTCTCCGTCCGCCCCGAGGTGAAGCTGGGCCAGTACAAGGATCTGGTGGCCCCCAAGGCCGAAGCCGAGGTCACCGAGGAGGACATCGACAACGAGATGAAGCCCTTCATCGAGCGGGCCACCCGTCTGGTGAATGTCAAGCGCAAGTCCCGCAAGGGCGACACCGCCGTCATCGACTTCGAGGGCTTTGACAACGGCACCCCCTTCGAGGGCGGCAAGGGCGAGAACTACGAGCTGAAGCTGGGCTCCGGCACCTTCGTCCCCGGCTTTGAGGAGCAGGTCATCGGCATGAAGGCCGGCGAGGAGAAGGACATCGACATCACCTTCCCCGAGGACTACCACAAGGATCTGGCCGGCAAGGCCGTGGTGTTCCACGTGAAGGTCAACGAGGTGAAGGAGGCCAAGGCCCCCGCCGTGGACGACGAGTTTGCCAAGGACGTGTCCGAGTTCGAGACACTGGCCGACTTCCGCAAGGATCTGGGGGACAAGCTGCTGGAGCGCCGCAAGGCCGAGGCTCAGAACGCCTTCGAGAACGCCGTGATCGAGCAGCTGGTGAACAACATGGAGTGTGAGATCCCCGACGGCATGGTAGAGAGCCAGCTGGACCGGATCATGGAGGACTACGCCGCCCGTCTGCAGGCCCAGGGCATCGGCCTTGAGGACTATGCAAAGATGATGGGCATGGACATCAGCTCCCTGCGCGCCGCCACAAAGCCCTCCGCCCTGCGTCAGGTGCAGGTGGAGCTGGCCTTGACCGCCGTGGCCGACGCCGAGAAGTTGGAGGCCGCCGAGGAGGATGTGAACGCCGAGATCGCCAAGCTGGCCGAGCAGTACAAGATGGAGGAGCAGCAGATCCGGGACATCATCCCCATGGATGCCCTGAAGCGCGACCTGCGTCTGCGCAAGGCCAGCGAGCTGGTGGTGGCCGCCGCCAAGGTGGGCGAGCCCGAGAAGAAGGCCGAGGAGCCCAAGGCCGAGTAAGCTTGACTACGACCACGTCCGGGACGGCCCCGCCGCTCCGGACGTGTGCCGTCTTTTCCTTTTGGGAATCGTTTTTCCTGTGGGCGGGTATACTTGAAGTATCTGCCAGGATCAAAGGAGTATCATTATGAGTTTAGTGCCTTATGTAGTTGAGCAGACCAGCCGCGGGGAGCGGTCCTATGACATTTTCTCCCGCCTGCTGAACGACCGCATCATCATGCTGTCGGAGGAGGTCAACGACACCACCGCCTCTCTGGTGGTGGCCCAGCTGCTGTATCTGGAGGCCCAGGACCCCGATAAGGACATCCAGTTCTATATCAACAGCCCCGGCGGCTCTGTCACCGCCGGCATGGCCATCTACGACACCATGCAGTATATCAAATGCGATGTATCCACCATCTGCGTGGGTCTGGCCGCCTCTATGGGCGCTTTCCTGCTGGCGGCAGGGGCCAAGGGCAAGCGTATCGCCCTGCCCAACGCCGAGATCATGATCCACCAGCCCTCCGCCGGCACCCAGGGACAGATCACCGACATGGCCATTCATCTGAAGCGCCTGGAGGTGGTCAAGCAGCGCATGAACCGCATCCTGTCCGAGAATACCGGCAGACCCATCGAGCAGGTCACCGCCGACTGCGAGCGGGATAATTTCATGACCGCGCAGGAGGCCATGGGGTACGGTCTGATCGACCGGGTGCTGGATAAGCGCTGAAAACAAAAAGCTTGCGGCAGGGGGGCGGACCGATCCGCCCCCCCTGCCTTGAATTGAGAGGTGAATCCCATGGCCCGCAGCGACGACAACAACAAATCCCTGCGCTGCTCCTTTTGCGGCAAGCACCAGGATCAGGTGCGCAGGCTGATCGCCGGTCCCGGCGTATACATCTGCAACGAGTGTGTGGATCTGTGCATGTCTATTCTGGACGACGAGGACGGATATGCCCCCCTGCAGGAGGAGAGCAGCATCCCCGATGTGATCCCGACCCCAAAGGAGATCCACGCCGTTCTGGATCAGTATATCATCGGCCAGCAGGAGGCCAAGATGGCCCTTTCCGTGGCCGTTTACAACCATTATAAGCGCATTTACTTCGGCGGCGGCAACGACGTGGAGCTGCAGAAGAGCAACATTCTGCTTATGGGCCCCACGGGCTGCGGCAAGACGCTGTTCGCCCAGACGCTGGCCCGGGTGCTGAAGGTGCCCTTCGCCATCGCCGACGCCACCACCCTGACCGAGGCCGGCTATGTGGGCGACGATGTGGAGAATATCCTGCTGCGTCTGGTGCAGGCCGCCGATTACGATGTGGAGCTGGCCGAGCGGGGCATCATTTATGTGGACGAGATCGACAAGATCGCCCGGAAGAGCGAGAACACCTCCATCACCCGGGATG
>CAKUHV010000014.1 GCA_934659445.1 uncultured Oscillospiraceae bacterium
TGCCGCCTGCAATTCACAGACAACAAGCCCTTTCGGTCGCTTGAACAATTTTTATTCAAAATATTTGTCTAACTTTTTGGGGGTCGGTTCATAGCTGGATGAGCCCAAATATCTGGAGAAAGGAAGCGCTGTTCCAGATGGGAATCATTGACCGGTATTTTACAAAACCTTACAATCCGGTTGGAGAGGAAGATCGGAAAAAAATCGCCGAGTGGATCGCGTATTACCGCGAGAATTACTGATTTGGGGCAAGGAGGACAAAAGCCATGGACGATAAGCTTTTCAGCGTTCAGAATAAAATTTGCATTGTGACAGGCGGCTTGGGACAGATCGGCAGAAACTTTGTCAAAGAGCTCCGCACCCGGGGTGCAAAAGTTGCTGTCTGGGGCCGCACCGTCAATGATGAACGTGTCGTCAAGGCACTGGGAACGGGTGCGGTCGGGGATCCGTCTCTGCGGTTTTACAGCGTTGACATCACCTGTAAGGAGAACATCAACGCCGCTCTGGACGATATGGAAGCTGCGTGGGGAGCAGCGCCTGATGTACTTGTGAACAACGCTGGAATTGACACCCAGCCCTCTGCACCGCCTGAAGTCTCTGGACCCTTTGAGAATTTCCCGGAAGATGTGTTCCGTGAGGTGGTTGGAACTAACTTGGTCGGTACGTTCCTGTGTTGTCAGGCGGTAGGGGCCAGAATGGTCAAAGCTGGCAAGGGAGGTTCTATCATCAATGTCGGTTCTATCTACGGCATGGTTTCTCCCGTGCAGGATATTTATGCGTACAAGGAAGAGCGTACTGGCATTCCGTTTATCAAGCCCGTTGCTTATTCCGCCGCAAAATCTGGCATATACAACCTTACACGGTATCTTGCGACCTATTGGGGGAAGAAGGGGATTCGAGTGAATACGCTGACTCCCGCCGGCGTATGGCGCGCCGATCAGGATCCCACATTCCAAGAGAATTTCTGTGCCAGAATGCCGATTGGCCGCATGTCGCATGAAGACGAATTCAATGGGCCGATGATCTTCCTGGCGTCTGAGGCGTCCTCCTTCATGACCGGCGCAAATCTTGTTGTGGACGGCGGCTGGACTGCTTGGTGATGAAAACAGCATCTGCCGGGAATGCCCGGCAGATGCTGTAAGTATTTAAGATATTTATGCTCCGCCGCCGCTGCTGGCAGGTGACTACGGCGTATGCAGGCGCGGAAGCATTTGTGCGTCCGGCCCCGGGCTATTTGCTTGCCGCAGGGATACCAGGGGCATATTTGGCGATGGATAAAAGGCTGATTTCAAAATCAAGGCTACGAAATGAGGATAGTATTATGAACAGACGCCCTAAAATCCTGGTTGCCGGCATCTTTGTAATGGATCTGATCGCTTCCACTAGGGACGTTCCCAACTCTGGCGAAACCGTTCTCGGGTTGCGCATGCAGACCATTCCAGGCGGGAAAGGCGCAAATCAGGCAGTACAGGCAGCCCGCCTCGGCGCGGATGTTACAATGGTGGGCCGTGTCGGCGATGATATTTTCGGCAGAACCGTTGTAAACGCTGTTGCCGAAGCAGGCGTTAATGTGTCGCATGTTACAGTTGATCCGGACGAGCCAACTGGCGCTTCGAGTATCACGCTTGAGGTGACGGAGACCTCGGCAAATAACCGTATTATCGTCTGCCCGGGCGCAAATCACACTATTACGCTTGATCAACTCGCATGGCTCAAGGATGAAATTAGCAACTATGACATGGTTCTGCTGCAGTTTGAACTGAAAATGTTTATTAATGAAGCTATTGCGGCGTGGGCACATGAGGCCGGCGTACCGGTCATGGTGAACCCGGCCCCGGCTGCACCAATTTCTGACAGCCTGCTCCGGTGCACGACCTATCTCTCTCCGAACGAGCATGAGGCTGCCGCCATTGCAGGACATCCTCTTCGGGCAGAGAAGGGCGGCATTAACGACAGCGATCTTTGCACCGTGACAGAGTTTTTCCGTAGCAAGGGTGTCGACAAACTGATCATTACCCTTGGGGAGAACGGCTCGGTCGCATCCGGGAAAGACGGCATTGTTCGGGTCGGCAGTGTCTCTATGCCCCATGTGGCAGATACCACTGCGGCAGGCGACTCTTTCGTGGCCTCTTTCTGCACCGGGGTATGTGCTGGATTGTCTGAGCAGCAAGCGCTGACCTTTGCAAGCCATTCTGCCGCTATCACCGTTTCACGCATGGGAGCCATCCCGAGTCTGCCTACAATGGATGAGGTCATAGCGCTGATGCGGGAAAGGCGGATCACAGATTTTGATTATGAAAAGATTTCTGTTTTAGGAGGGGCACAATGAAACAAACTGGGATCAATGCCTTTGATCATTTTACTGCGTCGGCCAGACATGAAATTACAGATTTCCTTGCCCTGCAAAAGTACGAGGACTATGAGTGTGCAGTCAAGTTGATCCAGCAGGCACGTGCCAATGGAAACCGGATTCATGTCACGGGCATCGGAAAGCCGAGCCACGTTGCCGAATATGTGGCATCTCTGCTTTCCTCGACCGGAACCCTCACCTATTTTCTACATGGAACCGAGGCCGTCCACGGCTCCTGCGGACAGCTTGTCGCCGGTGATGTTGTCATTGCGATCTCCAATTCTGGCGAGACAGTAGAGCTCAGGGCGACGATCAACGCAGTCAAGAACAACGGATGTGCGGTCATAGGTATCTCAGGCGGACGCAGCAGCTGGCTCAAAGAAAATAGCGACGCATTTCTGTTTGCAGGTGTTCACGAGGAGGGTGGGCCTTTGAACCGCGCCCCACGCAACTCGATTCTTGCGGAGACCCTTGTGCTGCAGGCGTTGAGTGTGATTCTGCAGGCGGAATGCGGACAGACCCCGACCGAGTATGTGCGTTGCCATCCCGGTGGAAAGCTCGGTCAGTTGAGAGAGGAAGAAAAATAATATGCTGAAAGGGAACTGCATTCATCCCGAGCTGATCCACCAGCTCGCTTTGTGCGGACATGGCGACCAGATCTTGATTGCCGACGGGAATTATCCTCTTGCCGCAAAAAGCGGCGATGCCGCCAAAATTTACCTCGGGTTGCTGCCGAGCGTTCCGACTGTAACGGACGTGCTTGCAGCTATTCAGAGCGTATGTAATATAGAGGCGGCGCAGGTTATGCAGCCAGAGGATGGTACAGAGCCGGAGATCTTCGACGAGTTTCGCGAGATGCTCTGCGGCATGGAGCTTGGAAAACTTGGACGCTATGCATTCTACAATGCCTGTATGAAGGAACCGCTGCGTCTTGCGATCTCCACTGGAGAGAAACGTGTTTACGCGAATCTGCTAATCACACTTGGTACTGCCTAATCAGCGAATCTGGCAGAAATACACTTTTCTGATGTGAGCTAAGGGCGTGTTGCGGGATCGTGTGCCGAAAAAAGACGAGTGGGCTTTCCTGATCGAGGAGTGCCCACTCGCCCTTTTGTTTTCAAACTAAGGTTATTTGCAAAATAGGCTTCAGACGTTTCATGGCTGAAAGTGCGGAAAAGATTGCGGGTATGGTGCAGTGGCCTTGACTGCTGCGTTTTATTTCTGTAAAATACGAGAGAAATGCAATGAATTACCACGCAGGAAAAGGATATCTATTTCCTGAGCACAAAAGGGAGTTATTTCAGTGTTTGAAGTATTGAAAACCCAGGGCAGGGCCCGTCGCGGCGTCTTTACCTGCCCCCACGGCACGGTACAGACCCCTGTCTTTATGAATGTGGGCACCCAGGGCGCCATCAAGGGCGCCGTGTCCGCCATGGACCTGAAGGAGATCGGCTGTCAGGTGGAGTTGTCCAACACCTATCACCTGCATCTGCGTCCGGGGAATAAGGTGGTCAGGGAGATGGGCGGCCTGCACAAATTCATGGGTTGGGACGGCCCTATGCTCACCGACAGCGGAGGATTTCAGGTGTTCTCCCTGTCCGGCCTGCGGAAGATCAGGGAGGAAGGGGTCACCTTCGCCTCCCATCTGGATGGCCGGCGCATCTTCATGGGGCCGGAGGAGTCCATGCAGATCCAGTCGGATCTGGGCAGCGACATTGCCATGGCCTTTGACGAATGCATCGAGAATCCGTCCCCCTATGACTATGTGAAGAACTCCTGCGACCGGACCTACCGCTGGCTGGAGCGGTGCGTGGCGGAGCACAGGCGGCTGAACGCCCTGCCCGACTGCGTCAACCCGGGACAGATGCTGTTCGGCATCAACCAGGGGGGCACATACCCCGACCTGCGCGTGGAGCACATGAAGAGGATCGCCCAGCTGGACTGCGACGGCTTTGCCATCGGCGGACTGGCGGTGGGGGAGCCTACCCAGACCATGTACGACATCATCGATGCGGTAGAGCCCCATATGCCAAAGGACAAGCCCCGCTACCTCATGGGGGTGGGCACCCCAAGCAACATCATCGAGGGGGTAGCCCGGGGGGTGGACTTCTTCGACTGCGTCATGCCCGCCCGGAACGCCCGCCACGGCAAGCTGTACACCTGGGGCGGCACGATCAACATCAAGAACGAGAAGTACAAGACCGACCCCCGGCCCATCGACCCGGAGTGCCGGTGCCCCGCCTGCCGCTCCTTCTCCCGGGCCTACCTCCGCCACCTGCTGACGGCGGGGGAGATGCTGGCCATGCGTCTTGCGGTGATGCACAACCTGTATTTCTACAACACTCTGATGCTGCGTATCCGTCAGGCTCTGGATGAGGGGACATTCGACGCCTTCCGCGAACGGTATTCCGGCGTTCTGGAACGGCCCAGACAAGAAAACCAGACAGATTTCACCGAAACCTCTTGCCAAGAGGGAAAAGAACCGGTATAATAATAAAAGCGCGTTTATTCTATGTAATTAACTGGAGGGAACCACTTTGAATTATCAGAGCTTGATTATGATCGTCCTGATGCTGGCCTTTATGTACTTCTTCCTGATCCGGCCAGAGAGCAAGCGGAAAAAGAGCGAGCAGGAGATGAGAAACTCCCTGACCGTGGGCGATAACATCACCACCATCGGCGGCATCACCGGCACCATCTGCGCGGTGAAGGAGAACACCATCGTTATCGAGAGCGGCGCTGACCGCGTGCGCATCGAGTTCCTGAAGTCCGCCATCTCCAGCAAGATCGACCCCGATACGGAGAAGAAGTGAGCTCCGGGCCAGTCCCATCCCTCTGCGTCAGCAGGAGCCATACATGAAAACCGCCCTCCCGGCATAGGATCGTTACAGATGATCCTGCGGGGAGGGTGTTTTTATGGACAAACGGGTCAGACGGGGAGAAAAGGCACAGCGCAGGGGCACAGAGACAGTCCTGCGGGTCATGGCCGGAGGAGGGGCGGGGGCATTGGTCAGCATCCTGCTTCTTCTGGGCTGCTCGATCTGTATTTCGGCGGGAGTTGTGGGCGAACGGTCGATGGGAGCCGCTGTACCGGCGTGTGCGCTGGCGGGCGGGCTGTGCGCCGGCCTGATTGCAGCGCGGGGGATGGCGGGGCAGCGACTGCCCGCAGGTCTGTGCGCCGGGACGGCGATGTTCTTTGTGCTGCTGCTGGCGGGGCTGCTGATGTATGAGGATGCCTCTCTGGAAAACGGGGGGATCGGCCAACTGCTGGCCTGCTGTTGCGGCGCAGCTCTGGCCAGCCTGCCGGGACGGCGCAGCGCAGGAGCAAAGCGGCGCTGAGAGAAAACAAGGGTATACGGAATGTAATTATACGGAGCGTATTGGACTCTGGCGGGGGCGAGAGCCGGAAAACGCCATATCTTGAAGTCGACACGCACGCCCTCTCCATATTTCGTGGCAGTCAGGCGGAGCGAGGTGCGTTCGGTTTATGAAGTTTACATAATAACGTTGACATAAGGTATTGAGAGAATTGACGAAAATCAAAAAAATGGATCAAAAGCCTTGATATGTCTCCGGAAAATGGTATAGTTAACCTAAAGAGGCTTTTGGGCTGCCGGAAGTCTATTTTTTTGTCCCGTTACATAGGCTGTCTACCGGGAGGTGACGGCCGTGGGCAAGCTGGTGAAAAAAAGAGCGGACGGGCTGTGGGGCTGGCTGTGTCCCCTTGTCCTGGCGGCGGCATTCCTGCTGGGCGGTCTGGCGGGCTGTCTTTATGCCGGCCGTCTGTCCGGGGCGGAGGAGGAGGCGGTGACCTCCTATCTTGCGGACTATATGCGTCTGCTGCAAGACGGCGGGCCGGCGCCTGAGCTTGGCCCCATCCTTCGGGAGCGGCTGCTGCTGTGGCTGGCGGTCACCCTGTGCGGTCTGACCGGTCTGGGGCTGCTGGGGGTGCCCGTTCTGTGCGGTGCACAGGGCTTTCTCCTCTGCTACGGCTGCGCCTGCTTCCGCCGGGCCATAGGCGGCGGCGCCGCAGCCGCTGCGGTCTTGTTCGGGCTGCCCGCTCTCTTGTGGGCTCCGGTCCTGTTTTTACTGGGCTGCCAGAGTCTTGGCAGCGCGGCGGCCCTGCTTCGGCGCTGCGTGTGGGGCGCTGGAGAGGCTGTTTTTTCCCGCCTGTATTGGGTGAGGGTGTTTCTGGGCGGTGCCGCGCTGATCCTTTGCGCCGCGGCGGAATATACCGTGGTTCCGGGCCTGCTGGTCCGGTTGGCCGCGTGGCTCCTGCGGTAAAAACGCGGCTGTCGGCCGGCTTCTGATCCTCTGCGGCGATTCGTTTTGGGAGTTGTTTGTGTGTCTGACCTGATGTGTACCTTTGAGGACTATCTGAAAACTGAAAAGCGTTCCTCGGCCAACACGGTCAGCTCCTATATGCGGGATGCCGTCCAGTTTGAAGCGGCGATGGTCCAGCAGGGACGGCGCATGGAAGAGGTCGGGACGGTGGACGTTGAGACGTATGTCCACGACCTGATCCGCCGGGGCAAGTCCGCGGCCACTGTGACGCGCTCTGTGGCCTCGATCCGCTGCTTTTACCGCTGTCTGATGGAGATAGGCATATGCGACCGAGATCCCACGAAGGGGGTATCTCCGGTGAAGGTAGAGCGCAAGCTACCTCAGGTACTGACCAGCAAGGAGGTCGAGCTGTTTCTGGACCAGCCCGAGTGTACCGACCTGAAGGGCTATCGGGACCGGGCCATGTTGGAACTGCTGTATGCCACGGGCATCCGGGTGAGCGAGCTGATCGACCTGAATGTGGGCGACCTGAATCTGCCGGGCGGCGTGCTGCACTGCGAAAGTAAGGGAAAGGCCAGGGTGATCCCCCTGTATCCGGCGGCGATCCGGGCGCTGACCGAGTATCTGAACACGGTGCGGCCCCAGTTGATCGACGACCCCGGGGAGGAGGCGCTCTTTGTAAATATGTCGGGTGAACGGATGAGCCGCCAGGGGTTTTGGAAGCTGATCAAGTACTATCAGGAGAAGGCGGGCATCCACAAGGACATCACGCCCCACACCCTGCGCCACTCCTTCGCGGCCCATCTGCTGGAAAACGGAGCCGATCTGCACTCCATTCAGGAGATGCTGGGTCATGCGGACATCTCGTCCACGCAGGTGTACTCCAAGCTGGTCAATCAGGAGCTGAAGAGTGTCTATAAGAAGGCACATCCAAGGGCGTAAAGCAGAATTACATTACAGGAAATAAAGGCCGCCGGAGTTCTCCGGCGGCCTTTTATGATGCGGGATCGGTAAGCTGCAACACGGCGTATTACTGTAAAGTAATATGCCGTGTCATTTATTGAAATGAATAGGGAAATTACTGCTCCCAGCCTTTGCAGACATCGATCCAGGCCAGGGCGCGGGAATATTCCTCCAGTTCGCCGCAGGTAAGCTCGATCGCAGAATTGAAGCTGCCGGCAGCGGGGAATACGGTGTCAAACCGTTTTAAGGAAACATCCAGATAGGTCTTCACACCCACCGGGTTGGCAAAGGGGCACACGCCGCCGATCTCATGTCCGGTGAGCTGAGACACCTGCTCCGGGGTGAGCATTTTGGCCTTGGAGTGGAAAAAGCCCTTGTATTTGCTGTTGTCGATCTTGGCGTCGCCTGCGGTGACCACAAGGACGCAGTTGTCATCCACCAGAAAGGACAGGGTCTTGGCGATGCGGGCGGGAATGACGCCCACGGCCTGAGCGGCCAGCTCCACTGTGGCGCTGGAAACGGGGAACTCCAGAATATCCTTTTCCCGCCCCAGGGGGCGGAAGTAGTCTTTCACGCGCTGGATCGACATATTCAGTCCCCCTTTTTGGCCTCGGCCTTTGCCAGAAAGCGATCCGCAGCGATGATAAAACGCTCGTGGGTGCCCGTTCCGATCAGGCCCGCCTCGTCATAGGCGGCCACGTTCAGACAGATCTTCCGGCCGTCTACGGCGGTGACCGTGCTCTCGGCCCAGACCTTCAGTCCCACGGGAGTTGCGGACAGGTGGTCGATGGACAGGCGGGTGCCTACGGTGCTCTCGCCCTCGTTCAAATAGGGCTGCAGTGAGGTCTGGGCGGCCTGCTCCATCAGGGCGGCCATCCAGGGGGTGGCGAAGACCGGCAGCGTTCCGGAGCCAGCGGCAGCGGCGGTATTATCGTTCGTGACCAGACAGTCGGCCCGGCCCTTGATCCCAACGGGAATAGACATGAGAAACACACTCCTTGTATCATTTGTGCGGGGGGCACGCCGCTATTCTACCGCAATTTCCCGGGAAAATCCAGAGGAGACCTGCGGCATTATACAGCCGGGGCATCCCTGATGTCGTACAGTGCATTCAAGACGACCCAGTTTTGGGCAAAGGGGCGCATCAGGCTCCAGTAGCCCGCGCCGGACAGGCCGTATTGTCCGGTCAGCTCCAGCTTGGCGCGGATGCTGCGGGCATCCTCGAACCATACCTCGTGCTGCCCGCCGTTTTCATCGGTATAGGGGAACCAGGGGGACTGGGCAGTCTCATCGTAGCGGATGGCGGCCCGGTGGGCTGCGGCCAGCTCCAGAGCGCGGGGGTTGGAAAGGGAGACTGCGCGGCTGCCCTTTTCATAGGGGAGCGTCCAGTCATACCCGTAGGTGGGGATGCCCAGCCAGATCTTCTCCGGCGGGATCTCCGTCAGGGCGTACTCCACCACCTGCCGCACATTGCGGATGGGCGCCACCGCCATGGGTGGGCCGTAAGTGTAGCCCCATTCATAGGTCATCAGCAGCACACCGTCTACGGCCTTTCCCAGCAGGGCGTAGTCATGGCCCTCATAGAGGGTGCCCGGCTGTGCGGCAAAGGTCTTGGGGGCAAGGGCAGTGAAGACCGGCATACCCATTGGAGCGAGCAGCGCCCGTAGCTCCTCAACAAATCGGGCATATGGGATGGCGTCCCCGGCGCTCAGGTATTCGAAGTCCACATCCAGCCCGCCGTAGCCCTTTTCCCGGATGGCGGACAACAGCGCCTGCGCCGTGCGCTGCCGCGCGGCGGGATCGTTGAGCACCGCGTGGGCCAGCTCACTGG
Organism: uncultured Oscillospiraceae bacterium; assembly: GCA_934659445.1. GTDB lineage: Bacteria > Bacillota > Clostridia > Oscillospirales > Oscillospiraceae > Lawsonibacter. Next base: position 9,429 of record CAKUHV010000014.1, read on the forward strand.
AGAAGCCGCCATCTTCCGTCAACGTGGACAGGTGGAGCAGGGGACGCACGCCGAAGGAGATGGCCGCGCAGATCAGTGCGCCGTCCTCCAGCGGCACCAGCCCGCCCTGGGGCAGCAGACCGTAAGTGAAGGGGGAGAGGTCGGACAAGTAGGGGAGCGCCTCCGCCAGAAGCGTGGAATCAATGTATGGGTAGGCATAGGCGTTTGTCCGGAGGCTCCCCAGCTTTTTCTGTTTATAGGACAGCACAAGGGTCTCGCCGGGGTAGAGCTCATCCCGGGCGCTCAGACCGAAGTTGTTCCGCAGCAGCTGCCGCAGGGACAGGCCGCTGCTGCGGGCAACAGAGGACAGGGTATCGCCGGTGCAGACGGTGCAGCTATTTTCCGGAAACTGCACCACAACGGCCTGCCCCACGCAAAGCCGTGCGGGGTCGGGCAGACCGTTGTCCCGCAGCAGCTGGGACATGGGCACGCCGTATTCCCGGGCGATCTTGTACAGGGTATCCCCTGGGCGAACAACATGGATCTCCATAGGCGCACCTCAGTTTACCGATACATAGCGGGCATTAACATAGCCGGTCATGCTGCGGTATTCGGTGAGATACCAGTCCTGATAACGATTGATCAGGGGCAGGGAAGTGCCATCCGGGATCTGCGCCAGAATGGGGGCGCTCTGCGTCGGCCGGGCACGGAGATTCAGCGCCCCCCAGTCCACGTCCACAGCGCCGGAGCCGGAGCCTTCCCGTTCAAAGAAGGGGATCCCGAAGTATTCAGTAAGAGACAGCACCAGATTTCGGGCCACGGCATCCAGATTGTCCTTGATCCACTGGGCGTCGGCGGCGTTGTCGTGAAAGGCCAGCTCCAGAAGAACGGAAGGGGCTTTGGTGCGGCGCACCTCGCCGATGGCCGTGGTGGCCTCTGCCCGCACCAGATTGGGCAGGGGGTAGATGGCCTTCAGTCCGTCGGCAATGAGCTGGGCGGCGCGTTTGCCCTGGGCAGAGCCGGGGTAATAGAAGGCAATGGAGCCCCGGGCCGAGCCGTAGACCGGGGCGGCGTTGGAGTGCAGCGCCAGGTGGAGGTCGTAATTCCCCGCGTTGGAGGCGGCAATGGAGGAGGCTGCCGTCATACTGGGGGTGTTGCGCACATAGCGGATGCCGGAGGCATCCAGATAGGGGACCATTTTATCCGCCAACAGGTTCATATACTCCTCTTCGGTGCCGCCGTTGACATAATAATTGTTTTCCTGGGTGGAGGGAGAAAGATAAATGGTGGGCATGGGTGACCTCCTGTAAGAAAAGATGATTCGCTCCATCTTATGCGCGGCAGGGAAAAAACTGCAAAAGATCCCCCTTCCGGACGGGCTGTGTCCGGAAGGGGGGAGGTCACTCAGGATCGTTTTCCTTTGGCTGCCGTCTCCGTTTCACCGATGCGAGAGGGTTGGCGCGGGCCGCAGTGCGCAGATCTTCGTTGTCCACGTGGGTGTAGATTTGGGTGGTGTTCAGGTGGTCGTGGCCCAGGACCTCCTGAAGGGTGCGCACATCCACGCCGTTTTGCAGCATCAGGGTGGCGGCGGTGTGGCGCAGCTTGTGAGAGGAATATTGACTGCTGTCCAGACCGGCCTGGGCCAGGTGCTTCTTCACCAGCTTATGGACCGCTGCCGTGGACAGCCGCCTGCGGCGGGCAGGTGAGACAAAAAGCGCCTTTTCCCCGTTCAGCGAGATCATATTCCGCTCCGTCAGCCAGTCCTGAATGGCTTTCTGACAGGCGCTGTTCAGGAAAAGGATGCGCTCTTTATTGCCTTTGCCCAGCACGCGCAGCTGATCATCTCGAACGTCTGTTACATTCAAGCCTACCAGCTCAGAGATACGCAGACCGCAGTTGAGGAACAGGGTCAGGATGCAGTAATCCCGGGTCTGATTGGCTCCGTCCACACTGTCCAGAAGCTCCAGGCTTTCTTCCAGATTCAGGTAACGGGGCAGTGTCTTTTTCAGCCGTGGGGAATCCAGGTCCTGCATGGGGTTGTCCGGAATGAGCTTGGCCTTATTGGAAAGGTATTTATAGAAGGAGCGGATCGCAGCGACCTTTCTGGCCCTTGAAGCGGCATTCAGACCGTAGTGCTCATCGGAGCTGCCGGGATGGATGGCGCGGTCCCGGGACAGATAGCTCATATAGGCGTAGACATCCGGCAGCTTTACCGAGCGGACTAGTTCAAGATCAACGTCCTGAATGGAGATCTCGTCCAGCGGCGTATCAGCCGGGACCATATGTCGGCTGAGCTTCAGATAGCGAAAGAAATTCCGCAGGTCAAGGTAATATTCGTCGACAGTGCGCTTGGAGTGCGCCTGGATCGTCTCGTGATACACCAGAAAATCGCGGATGATCGCCGGCGCTTCCGTGTGATAGTCCATAAAGCCTACATGAAAGGAACAAACCCTCCCTTTAAGTCAACAAAATTTTTATTTTGTTGACTTTAGCGAGTGAACAAATCTGTCCCTCCCGGTACCTCCTTTCCGTTTGAGAGCAACTTTTTAGGTCAGTATACAGCCTTCGCCGGGACAAGTCAACAAAACATATCTCTGTGTTGGTTTTCCGAGACACAGATCCCAGGAAAAAGTCACTTGAGTTTTCCTGAAAAGCTGATATAATCTCTTATAGATACCGCGCAAAATTCCGCAAGGAGGAAAAACCGATGAAGAAGCGATTCCTGTCACTGATTCTTTCCGCGGCCCTGTGTCTCGGCCTTTTTGCCCCGGCTATGGCGGCGGAGAAAACCTTCAGCGACATGCCGAAGACCCACTGGGCCTATCAGGCCGTGGGCGCGATGGTGGACAAGGGGCTGTTTTCCGGTACCTCGGAAACGACCTTCAGCCCCGACAAAACCATGACCCGGTCCATGCTGGTGCAGGTGCTCTATCGATATGCCGGCTCCCCCGAGGTCACCGGTACCGTGGCCGCCAAAACCGCCTTCAAGGACGTGCCGGAGGACGCGTACTACGCCAAGGCCCTTGTTTGGGCCCATGAGAACAACCTCCTCCCCGCCTGGTTCCAGTATAACGACGGAGAATTCTGGAAGGACGTCCGGACAGAGTTCCTGCCCGACCAGGTGATGCCCCGCTTCGACTTCGTCTACATGCTCTACCAATTTGCCAGACACGTTTTGGGCGCTTCCTTTGACGAGCTGGGCCTTGAGGAGATCATGGGCGTGTCCAAGGGCTTTGACGATCTGGGCTATGAGGGACTTGAAGCTGCGCTGGCCCAGTGCTATCCTGAGTTTGCTCCGACCTATGAGGACATTATGAACACCTACACTCTGATCGCCTGGGCCTACCTCAAGGGCATCGTGAGCGGCGTGGGCGAGCGGAAAATGGCCCCTGCCATGAACGTGAGCCGGGCCCAGGTGGCGGTGATGCTCCAGAAGTTTGATCAGATCTACGGTCAGGGCTCCTCCAGTCAGGGACCTTCCGAAATGGACTATTATCTGGAGCTGGCCATCGGCCGCGTTGAGCTGGAGGTGGGCGAGTCCTGCGACATTCTGGTGGCCTATACCGGGTACCAGCCCGAGACGCCCACCTATCGGTGCACCTCCAGCGATCCCTCCGTGCTGTCTGTGCAGACGGTGGCCGATGATCAGTGGGAGCTGGTGGGTGTGGCTGCCGGGTCGGTCACAGTCACAGTGACCGACTCCAACGGGAAAAGCGCTTCCGCAAAGCTCACAGTGGTCCCCCGGTCTGTTCAGGAGGAGAGCGAGTTCGCCCAGGAGGTGGTGCGCCTGGTCAATGTGGAGCGCGCCAAAGAGAACCTGCCCGCGCTGAAGTCCGACAACGCCGCCCTGACTGGTGCCGCCCAGCTGCGGGCCGGCGAGATCGTGGAGTCCTTCTCCCACACCCGCCCCAACGGAAGCAGGTGCTTTACGGCTATGACGGAGGCCGGGATCTCCTACGGCTACGCGGGCGAGAATATCGCCGCCGGCTACGCGACCCCCGCCGCGGTGGTGGAGGGCTGGATGAACTCCTCCGGCCATCGGGCCAATATCCTCTCCCCTAACTTCGATACCATCGGCGTGGGATATATCACCGACAGCCACGGCTACGCCTATTGGGTGCAGATGTTCATGTCCAAGCGTTAGAGCCGTATCTCAGATCACAAACGCCCCCTGCCCATCGATCAGGCAGGGGGCGTTTCTTTATTGCTATGCCCACTGTGGGGCCGGGAGCGCTGGAAACGAGAGCTTGGGAGTTTTTAATAAAACAGAGTGCGAGTTTTTGACGATTTTGTCAGTTGACAATTCAACGCTTACCCTATATTATAAGCAATAGATTAAACAACAAACTTTTGCTTAATAAAAAGAGGCGATGATATGACCCAGCGGGAGCGGCAGCTGCTGAGCTGGATCCAGGAGGATCCCCTGATCTCCCAGCAGGAGCTGGCAGACCGGGCGGGGATCACCCGGTCCTCTGTGGCAGTACACATCTCAAATCTGATGCGCAAGGGCTACATTCTTGGCAAGGGCTATCTGGTCAAGGAGCAGGAATATGTTGTGGGCATCGGCGCGGCCAACGTGGACGTCCACGGCCGGAGCAAGGCCCCTATCAACCTGCGGGACAGTAATCCAGGGCACATGAATGTATCCGCCGGCGGGGTGACCCGCAATGTGTGCGACAACCTGTCCCGTCTGGGCGCGCCGGTGAAGCTAATCACCGCCCTGGGGGACGACATATACGCCCAGCAGATCCGCAGCGAGTGCGCCGCGGCGGGGATCGACCTGAGCCACAGCATGAAGGTGGAAAACCACCCCTCCTCCACCTACATCTCCATTCTGGACGAAAAGGGCGACATGCTGGTGGCCATGAGCGACATGTCTGTCCTGCAGAAGATGAGCGTGGAGTTTCTTGAGACCAAGACCGGGGTGATCAACGGGGCCAAGATCATTACCTGCGACAGCGGCCTTCCGGCGGAGACGCTGCTGGGCATCCTGAACCTGTTTGGAGACCAGCAGCCAGTGTTTGTAGACCCGGTCTCCTGCGCCTACGCCGCCAAGATCAAGCCCTTTGTGGGCAAGTTCCACACCATCAAGCCTAACCGCATGGAGGCGGAGATCCTCAGCGGTGTGGAGATCCGCAGCGATGACGATCTGAAGCGGGCGTGCACCGTGATCCTGGAGAAGGGCGTGCAGCGGATCTTCGTCAGCCTGGGGGGAGACGGCTGCTTTTACATGGACCAGCAGGGCCGCATGCTCCACCGCAAGCTGAAGCCCCTGGACCAGATGGTCAACGCCACCGGCGGCGGAGACGCCTTTATGGCGGCGGTGATCTACTCCTACCTCCACGACTTCGACATCGACCAGACCCTGGACTATGCCCTGGCAGCGGGTCTGGCGGCCATCTCTCATGAACGTACCATCAACCCCTACATCAGCGTTGACATGCTGGAAAAAATACTGAAGGAGCGCAAATAAAATGGAATTGAACAAGTATCTGAGCATCACCCCCGAGATCGAGAACGCCCTGAAGGAGGGCAAGCCTGTGGTGGCGCTGGAGAGCACCATCCTCAGCCACGGCATGCCCTATCCCGAGAACGTGGAGTTCGCCCATAAGGTGGAGGAGATCGTCCGGGGCGAGGGCGCCATCCCCGCTACCACCGCCATCATCGGCCGCAAGCTGAAGGTGGGTCTGAGCTCTGAAGAGCTGGAGATCATGTGCAAGGCTGACGGCGTGGGCAAGGTCAGCCGCCGGGACGTGGCCGTCTATCTGGCCACCGGCAAGACCGGCGCCACCACCGTAGCCACTACCATGATCATCGCCGCCATGGCCGGCATCAAGGTGTTCGCCACCGGCGGCATCGGCGGCGTGCACCGCGGCGCCCAGGAGACCTTTGACATCTCCGCCGACCTGCAGGAGCTGGCCAAGACCCCAGTAGGCGTGGTGTGTGCCGGCGCCAAGTCCATTCTGGACATCGGCCTGACCCTGGAGTATCTGGAGACCATGGGCGTACCCGTTCTGGGCATGGGCACCGATGACTTCCCCGCCTTCTACTGCCGCAAGAGCGGCTATAAGGTGGACTTCAACGTGGAGAGCCCCGCCATGGCCGCCAATATCCTGCACACCAAGTGGGAGGCCGGCATGGAGGGCGGCGCCGTTCTGGCCAACCCCATCCCCCAGGAGTACGAGCTGGACTTTGACGAGATGGAGGGCGTGATCAACAAGGCGCTGGCCATGGCCAAGGAGCAGGGCATCCACGGCAAGGCCACCACTCCCTTCCTGCTCAGCCACATCAAGGACCTGACCCACGGCGTGGCCTTTGCCTCCAACGTGCAGCTGGCTTACAACAACGCGAGAATGGCCTCTAAGATCGCGGTGGAGCTGACCAAGCTGAAGTAAGCCCTCTCCCCTATCCATCAGCTAAAAAATTCCCGGCGCAGTTCTCTGCGCCGGGAATCGTCCCCTCTCTTTGAAAAACCGCTCCGCAGCCGGATGCTCTCCGGCTGCGGAGCGGTTTTTACTGCTTTTTACCACCGGCGCAGCCGCTGGTAGACCTGGGTCTCGTGGTACAGCCGCCGGGCCAGCTCGGGGCTACAGCTGCCGGGCAGGGCACGCCACTTCCAGTTTGTGCCCAGAGTCGAGGGCACGTTCATCCGGGCCTCGCCCCCCAGACCCAGAATGTCCTGCATCTGCATCACGGCAAGGTCGGCGGCGGAGGCCCAGGCGGAGCGGATCATGCCCCAGTGGTAGCCCTCCTGTTCTGTCAGGCGGAGATAGTCCTTGGCGAACTCCACGTCCTTCTGGGGGGCGGAGCGCATCCAGCCCTGAATGGTATCGTTATCATGGGTCCCGGTATACACCACGCAGTGAGGGGTGTAGCAGTGGGGCAGATAGTCGCTGCCCGTATCCCGGCTGTCAAAGGCGAACTCCAGCACCTTCATGCCGGGATAGCCCGTCTCCCGCAGCAGCTGCCGCACGGAGTCAGTGAGAAAGCCCAGATCCTCCGCAATGATGTCCTTCTGACCAAGGGCCTGATCTACTGCGCGGAAGAAGTCGATGCCCGGGCCGGGCCGCCACTGGCCGTTGCGGGCGGTGGTGTCACCGGCGGGGATGGCGTAGTAGGCATCAAATCCGCGGAAATGGTCGATACGCAGGGTATCGTAAATGCGGAACTGGAAGGCGATGCGGCGCTGCCACCAACGGTAGCCCTCCCCCTTCATCCGCTCCCAGTCGAACAGGGGGTTGCCCCACAGCTGGCCGTCGGCGGAGAAGCCGTCCGGCGGGCAGCCGGCCACGGCGGTGGGCATCCGGTTTTCGTCCAGCTGGAACTGCTCCGGGTCGGCCCACACGTCGGCGCTGTCCCCCGCCACATAGATGGGCAGGTCGCCGATGATGGTAATCCCCCTGCTGTTGGCATAGCCCTTCAGAGCATACCACTGGCGGAAGAACAGATACTGTACGCATTTCCAGAAGTCCATATCGGTCTTCAGGGCCTGCCGGGCCTGCTCCAGAGCCTCGGGGCGGCGCAGCCGCTCCCCTTCCGGCCACTGGTGCCAGGAGACGCCGCCGTGGCTGTCCTTCAGGGCCATGAATAGGGCGTAGTCCTCCAGCCAGTCGCAGTTTTCCCGGGAAAACTGCTCCACATCCCCGCGCTGCTGCTCCAGCAACCGCCCGCAGGCCAGCCGCAGAACGGGATAGCGGGTGCGGTACATCTGTCCGTAGTCCACGCTGGCGGGGTCGCACCCCCAGTCCAGGGACTGATATTCCTCAGGCCGGAGCAGCCCCTGCCCCGCCAGCTCGTCCAGATCGATGAAGTACGGGTTGCCCGCAAAGGACGAGAAGGACTGATAGGGCGAGTCGCCGTAGCTGGTCTGTCCGATGGGCAGGATCTGCCAGCAGGACTGGCCGCCCGCGGCCAGGAAGTCAACAAATTCGCGGGCTGTCTGGCCCATGGTACCGATCCCATAAGGGGACGGCAGAGAGGATATGTGCATCAGGATCCCCGCTCGTCTCATAGGGAACACCTCTTTCTGTTTGAATTGCTCAGTTCAGTTGGGATACGCTCTCTCCCTCCACCAGCTGGAAGGGGATCAGCTCGTGCCGCGGGGGCGTCTTGCTCTGGGCGATGGACTCCAGCAGCAGATCCACGCCCCGCCGGGCAAAGCTGCCGGCGTCCTGCCTGATGGTGGTCAGCCGGGGCACGGAGTAGCTTGCCATGGGGATGCCGTCGTACCCAACTACGGAGATGTCCTCCGGCACCCGCTTGCCCAGATCCCTCAGGGCGCGGATACAGCCGATGGCCATCACATCGCTGACCGCGAATATGGCGGTCAAGTCGGGGAAACGGGCCAGCAGGCGGCCGGTGGCCGCATAGGCGCTGTCCATGGAGTAGCGGCACTGCTCGCACTGTACTTCTTCATCAAAAGGGATCTCGTGTCGGCGGAAGCTGCGCAGGCAGCCCAGCATTCGCTGATAGCCGATCTGAGAGCAGCTCAGATTGCCGCCCAGCACGCCGATGTGCCGGTGACCGCTGCGGATCAGATGCTCCACCGCCTGCTCGGCCGCAGCCTCGTCATCGGTGGTCAGGGAGGACAGGTTGGCAAAGCCCAGCCCCTCAGCCGTATTGGTCAGCAGGACGCAGGGCACATGGATCTCGTGAAAGCCCTTGCGGAACAGCTCCAGGTCGCCGCCCAGAAAGAAGATCCCCAGCGGCTTGCGCTCGCGGCAGAGCTGACTTGCATAGGCCACCTCGTTGGCCTCCTCGTCCAGATAGTAGACGGAGGCGTCGCGGTCGCTGTCCCGCAGCAGGCTCTGGATGCGCTCCAGAATGTCGGCAAACAGCATGTTGTAAGTGCCTTTGACGATCACGGCGATGCTGGTGGCCGTCTGCTGCTTCAGATGCTTGGCGTTGTTGTTGGGCCGAAAGCCGCACTCCTGGATCACCGCAAGGACCTTCTGCCGCGTCTCCTCCCGCACGTCCGAGTGGTTGTTCAGCACGCGGGAAACCGTAGCCACACCGCAGCCGGAAAGCTGGGCAATATCTTTGATGGTCATATCCGGCACCTCTCCCCTTTTTCGCGGCTTCCGACCAGCCACCGCAGCTCCGGCGGGGGACTGAAAGACCAAAAGCGCTGTAAGATGTCTGCCGCTATTTTATCCCTTAACGGCGCCGGCCGCAACCCCTTTGATGATGTGCTTCTGGCACAGAAGGTAGAAAATGATCACCGGCAGGATGCCCAGCATGATCAGGGCCATGGTGGCGCCCATGTCAACGGTGCCGTAGCTGCCCTTCAGATACTGGATATGGATGGGGATGGTCATATACAGGTTGCGGTCCAGCACCAGATACGGCAGCAGGAAGTCGTTCCAGACCCACATGATCTCCAGAATGCCTACGGAGATCAGGGTGGGCTTCAGCATGGGCAGCACCACCATGAAGAAGGTGCGCAGGGGGCCGCAGCCGTCAATGGCGGCAGCCTCTTCGATCTCGATGGGAATGGACTTGACAAAGCCCACGAACATGAACACCGCCAGTCCCGCGCCGAAGCCCAGATAGATGATGGGAATGGTCCAGGGGGTGTTCAGTCCCACCCTCTCCAGACCGCCGGTGAGGAAGTCGTAGTACGGGATCTTCACGCGGTCCGCCGTGCGGGCCAGGGTGAACATGACCATCTGGAAGGGCACTACCATGGAGAATACGCACAGGTAGTACACGATCTTGCACAGGAAACTGCCCACCCGGGCGATGTACCAGGCCGCCATGGAGCAGCAGATCAGGATCAGAGCCGACGAGGTCAGCGTCATGAAAAAGCTGTAAAATACCGACTTGGCAAAGGGATAGTTGCCGAAGGTCATGCCCTTGATATAGTTCTGAAGGCCCATAAAGGTCTCGCTGTTGGGCAGGGCGAAGGTGTCCATATTCACCGCGCCGTTGCTCTTGAAGGAGTTGATGAGCACCAGCACCACGGGCATGACATAGATGATGCAGATGATGGTAAACGCCACGGACAGGGCGTTTTTCGTCCGCTGTTCCTGCTTCAGGGTCGCCTGCTTATGTGCCATTACTGCTGCACCTCCTTGGAACGGGTCGCTCTCAGCTGGAACAGTGCGATGACCACCACCAGCAGGAAGAACAGGACCGCTTTTGCCTGACCAACGCCCCGGTTGGTCACATTGGAATAGAACGAGGAGTAGATGTTCAGGGCCAGCATCTCCGTGGTCTTGACGGTATTGCCCGCCGCATCCATGATGAAGGGCCGGCCATTGGTCAGGGCCATGTTCTGATCAAACAGCTTGAAGGAGTTGGTCAGGGTCAGGAAGGTGCAGATGGTGATGGAGGGCATCACGTTGGGGATGGTGATGTGCCACAGGGTCTGCCATTCGGTGGCACCGTCGATCTTGGCGGCCTCGATCATGTCCTCCGGCACGGCCTGAAGGCCGGCGATGTAGATGATCATCATATACCCCACCTGCTGCCAGCACATAAGGATGATCAGGCCCCAGAAACCGTATTTTGTCTCCAGCAGCACGGAGGTACCGTAGCGCACCAAGATGCCGTCGAAGATCATGGACCAGATATAGCCCAGCACGATGCCGCCGATAAGGTTGGGCATGAAGAACACGGTGCGGAAGATGTTGGAGCCCTTGATGTTCCTGGTCAGGACATAGGCCACGGCAAAGGCCAGCAGGTTGATGGTGACCAGAGAGACAAGGGCGAACAGGGCTGTATACCAGAAGGCGTGAAGGAAGGACGGGTCCTGAAGGGCCTTTTTGTAATTGTCGAACCACACCCAGGTCCAACTGCTGGTGATCTTGAATTTGCAGAAGGACAGGAACAGCCCGTGGCAGAAGGGCCACAGGAACCCGACGCAGAAGGCGGCGAAGGTGGGCAGCAGGAACAGCCAGACCCAGCGCTGGATGGGGCGGCGGATCAGGCTGGAGTTGAGGGAGCCCGCCATCCGCTTTTGGAACAGGGCGCGCATATAGATCACTCTCCTTGATTCTGGTTCATTTCCAGGGACGGCGGCCCACCGCAGGGCTGGACAGCCGTCCCCATAAATGAGAAGCAGGGGCGGGCAGTCTGCCCGCCCCTGCTGAAATTACCATGAGGTGTCAGCTGAAGGCTCAGCCGGCGTTCTCGTTGGCATACTGCTGCGCCCAGCCCTGGACGAAGGCAGTCTCTACATTGGCCCAGTCGCCGCCGTTGGCGGTGTACTGACCCAGAGCGTCCACCACGCCGGCACGCCAGTCGTCCACGGCGGGGGTGTAGTTAAAGGCCCAGGTCACAACGTAGTTGCCGCTGGCAATGTAGCGGTTGGCATCGGCGAAGAACACATTCTCAGGCTCCTTGGCGTTCTTGAAGGGGCAGGGACCGAACTGCTCGGCCATCAAGGTGGTGCCGGCGTCAGAGGTGACGACCCACTTCATGAAGTCCAGAGTGGCCTGGATGTCCTCGGGCTTGGAGTTCTTGTTCACGGACCAGCAGTTCTCGGTGCCGCAGCACAGACCGGCCTTATCCTCGCCGGCAACGCCGCAGTAGATGGGGATCATGGCCAGATCGGCGGGATCCATCAGGAAGCCCTTGTCCTTGTCGGTGACCAGGTTGGAGTACTCCCAGGAACCGTTCTGGAAGAACACGGCCTTGCTGTTGCCGAATTCGGCCTCGGACTCGTCGCCGGTAGCGGTCAGCAGGGCGGCGCCGGTGGTGGCGGAATCAGTGGTGTACAGATCCCAGACGTCCTTGAAGTTGCTCAGATAGGTGCCCTTGATCTCGGCGGGCTGAGAGGTGATGCCGTCGTCGCGGAACTCATAGAACAGGGGCATGTTGGCCAGATGGCCGGAGAAGCGCCAGCTGGAGGAGCCGTCCAGGCCGGCGGAGGTGAAGGCGTCGAAGCCGAGCTCGGCAGCGCGGGCGTGGATGTCGTCGGCAACGGCCTTCAGGGAGGCAAAATCGGTGATCTCGTCCAGAGTGTGGCCAGCCTGCTGCAGCAGGGCCTTGTTGACGATGATGCCATAAGCCTCGTAGCAGTAGCCGGCGGCCAGCAGCTCGCCGTTCTCGCCATAGAGGTTGAAGTCGTCGGTGGTCATCTCCTTGGCGAAGTCGGTGTCGGACAGATCATAGCAGAAATCGCCCCAGGTCTTCAGGGCGCCGGCGTTACCGCACTGGAACATGGTGGGGGCGTCGGTCTTGTCCATCTCGACGGTCAGCACGTCGTTGTAAGTACCGGAAGCGGCGGTGACGACCTTGACGGGCACGCCGGTCTCCTGGGTGTACTGGGCAGCCAGAGCCTGCCAGGCCTGGTCGGATTCGGGCTTGAAGTTCAGGTAGTACACCTGACCCGCGGGGGTGCTGGAAGTGCTGCCGGAAGCGGAGCCGGAGCCGGCGGGATCTTCCTTCTTGCCGCAGCCGGCCAGAAGAGACACCGCCATGGCGCCCACGAGCGCCAGAGACAGGAGCTTTTTACTCATTTTTTCTTCCTCCATTCAAAAATATGTGTGAAAGCTCAACGAAAACAGAAATGGAAACGTTTCCATATCCGTTGATAACATCATACATAGATTGCATCAAAAGTTCAAGTGTATTCTGTCAAAAATGCGCATTTTCGTAGGATTAGCAAAATTCTCCCGAAGTTTTTTGGGCAGTATTACCGCTGAAACCGGTTATTCCCCGCAAAAAAGGTCTGACCGCATCGGGGATGGGTGCAAGTGGAGCACCAGGGCGGGCATCACAGAAAAGCGCCGCCTGTGACAACTCGCAGGCGGCGCCTTGGATATATTGTTCTGGAACATTAAACTAACTCTTGCGAGCGCAGCTGCGTCTTCAGAAGCCGTTCTTACGATACTCAGTCGCGCTTTCAACCATTTCTGACAGTTGTCTATTAACGTTTCTTTTCTGTATATTCAATCGTGCCTTTCTTGTCTTTGGCTTCTTTTCTTTCTTTACGAACCTTGCGCCAATATATGTCCTGGATCTCAGAATCTGACTGCTTATGATAGCTACCGCCAGCAGACAGGCAAACAAAAAATGTTGTGAACAGCCAAAGGCCAAAACCAAGGCCAAATTGATTGGATTGCGCACCCATAATCAGGCATATAACCAACCAAATCAAAGCACCAATCATACTTGTATGCCTCCTTTTTAAAGAACGGAAGGACACCTCTCCCCTATCGTGCCACCAGATGGACCAGTATACCGCCGACGGTGAGCATCAGCGCACCGCAGCCTCGGGTGATGATCTGGGCGAAGGGCAGCAGCTCCATGCGGTGTGCCCCGGACAGGACGGCTACATTGCCGCTGCCTCCCATATTGGTGCTGCACATGCCGCAGACCGCGCTCTCCAGGGGGTAAAAGCCCACCAGCTTTCCAGCCCAGGCGGCCACGGCGGTGATCACTACCTCTATCACCATCACAGTGAAGAAGTAGTAAGGGGACATATTGTGGGAGATGGTCTTCAGGTCAATCAGCGTGACACCGATACCGAACAGGGCCGCCGCCGTCCACGCCTTGATGGCAAAATCCCCCCAGTGGCAGGCGGCGTTTTCCAGCTGCGCGGGCATGAGCCGCAGGACCTTGATCAGGATGATCAGCACCACCATCCAGGCGTAGACCGGGACGATTGGGACAAAGCGGCGGCACAGCTCCCCCACGGCGTAAAAGCCCAGAGAGACCAGAAGGCCGGCCATCATGGAGGAGAGGGTGGGCTGACCGTGGTCCGCCTTTCTGGGCGGCCTGCCGTCGTTCACCAGCTGACCGTTTCCCGTCAGCCGGGGGCGGCGGCGGCCCAGATCGTTCAGAAGTCCGGCAAAGATGATGGCCAGACAGTTGCCCAGCACCGTGGCCGGGGCCATGCGGGTGAGCACGTCTCCGGCATCCACACCCAGCACCTCGGCAAAGGTGTGGGACAGGGGCACCGTGCCGGCGGTCATGCCGCCGCTGGTCATGGGCACGGCGATGTACAGGACGCTGTCCCAGAAGCCGCCGCCTCCGGCCAGCCCCATCAGACCGCACACCAATACGCCGGAGAAAATGGCAAGCAGTCCCACGGGGACCAGACGCACAGCCCCCTTCAGCAGCAGATCCCGGTCGATGCTGAACAGGCTGCCGCAGATCAGGGCGGAGATGTAGAAGATCAGAAAGCCCTGGTCATTGACAA
>CAKUHV010000015.1 GCA_934659445.1 uncultured Oscillospiraceae bacterium
CTATACGTCCTGCTACTTTATCGACAGCCTCAAGGGTCTCCCGGCACTGGCCGGGAGACCCTTTTCCTCGTTACTTTACTTTTTGAAGCCGTCCTTCAGGCTCACCGCACGGTTGAACACCAGAGCGCCGGGCTTGGAGTCCTTGCTGTCGGCGCAGAAGTAGCCCAGACGCAGGAACTGGAAGCGGTCGGCGGGCTGGGCGTCGGCCAGAGAGGCCTCCAGCTTGCAGCCGGTGAGAACCTCCAGAGAGTCGGGGTTCAGGCACTCCAGGAAGTCCTTGTCGCCGCCATCGGGGTCGGCGTCGCTGAACAGGTTGTCGTACAGGCGCACCTCGGCGTCCACAGCGGTGGCGGCGTCCACCCAGTGGATGGTGGCACCCTTCACCTTGCGGCCGTCGGCGGGGTTGCCGCCGCTGGACTGGGGGTCATACTCGGCGGCGATCTCGGTGACATTGCCGTTCTCGTCCGTCTCGTAGCCCACGCAGCGGATGAGATAGGCCCCCTTCAGACGGCACTCGGGGCCGTTGGGATACAGACGCTTGTACTTGGGCACGGGCTCGGGGAGGAAGTCCTCCGCCTCCACATACAGGTGCTTGGAGAAGGTGACGGGGCGGGTGCCGGCGTCGGGGTCGTTGGGGTTGTTTTCCACCTGGAAGACTTCGCTCTTTTCCTCGGGGTAGTTGGTGATGGTCAGCTTCACCGGGCGCAGCACCGCCATGGCCCGCTGGGCGTGGTCGTTCAGATCCTCCCGCAGGCAGTGCTCCAGAAAGCCGTACTCCACCACGCTGGCGGACTTGGCCACGCCGATGCGCTCGCAGAAGTTCCGGATGGACTTGGGGGTGTAGCCCCGGCGGCGCAGACCGCACAGGGTGGGCATACGGGGGTCATCCCAGCCGGAGACGAGCCCCTCCTCCACCAGCTTGCGCAGCTTGCGCTTGCTCATCACCGTATGGTCGATGCCCAGCCGGGCGAACTCGATCTGCCGGGGATGGGCGGGCAGGTCGCAGTGCTCGATCACCCAGTTATACAGGGGGCGGTGGGCCTCAAATTCCAGGGAGCACAGGCTGTGGGTAATGCCCTCCAGCGCGTCCTGAATGGGGTGGGCAAAGTCGTACATGGGGTAGATGCACCACTTGTCCCCCTGGCGGTGGTGGTGCATATGGTTGATGCGGTAAATGACGGGGTCGCGCATATTGAAGTTGCCGCTGGTCAGGTCGATCTTGGCCCGCAGGGTCATGGCGCCGTTGGGGAACTCCCCGGCGCGCATACGGGCGAACAGATCCAGGCTCTCCTCCATGGGCCGGTCCCGGTAGGGGGAGGTGGCGGGGATGCCGATGTCCCCCCGGTGGGCCTTGAACTCCTCGGGGGAGAGCTGACACACATAGGCCAGCCCCTTCTTGATCAGACCCACTGCCTGGCGGTAGTCCTCTTCAAAGTAATCGGAGCCGTAGAAAAAGCGGTCGCCCCAGTCAAAGCCCAGCCAGTGGATGTCCTCCTTGATGGCCTCCACGAACTCCTCGTCCTCCTTGGTGGGGTTGGTGTCGTCCATACGCAGGTTGCAGATGCCGCCGAACTTTTCCGCGGTTCCGAAATCGATGGTCAAAGCCTTGCAGTGGCCGATGTGCAGATAGCCGTTGGGCTCGGGCGGAAAACGGGTGTGCACCTGCATCCCCGCGAACTGCCCGCCGGGGGCGATGTCCTCCTGAATGAACTGATGGATAAAGTTCAGTCCCTCGCCGCCGTTTTCCTCCGGAGTGACCGGAATACGATCTTCTGCCATAGTGGGATTCCTCCTTAAGGACCGAAAGTCCGTACCCGTTCCAAAGCGGGATCGGGAGCAGTCGGTAGAATAAAAAATATTTTACACCCAATGGAGAGAAGAATGCAATATTTTCTTGAAAAAACCTGAGGTCCGGCGGAAATACTCTTGCAAAAGGGGAGAAGTGTGGTATAATACAATCAAGAATAATTCTTGATAAGGAGAAGAGCCTATGACGTATGATCTTCTGGTGCTGGGCACAGGACCGGCGGGGCTGTCCGCCGCCGTAACGGCCCGGGGCCGGGGCAAGTCCGTGCTGGTGATGGGCGCGCTGCCGCAGGACAGTCCTCTGGCCCGGGCGCCTGAGATAGACAACTACCTGGGCCTTCCCGGGATGAGCGGAGGGGAGATGCTGGCCCGGTTCGAGGAGCACGCCCGCCGGGCCGGCGCGGAGTTTGTCCGAGGCCGCGTGGTCTCTCTGCTGACTTGGGAGAGTTCTGTTATGGCCACGGTGGGCAGTCAGGTGTATCAGGGCCGTGCTTTGATCCTGGCCCCCGGCGTGGTGCGGCAGAACAAGTATCCCGGGGAGGAGGCCCTTTTGGGCCGGGGGGTGAGCTACTGCGCCACCTGCGACGGGATGCTGTACCGGGGAAAGGCGGTAGTGGTGGTGGGCCGCAGCCCCGAGGCCCCGACGGAGGCCAACTACCTGCGCTCCATCGGCTGCAAGGTCACCTATGTGGCCCCGGTCCGGCCGGAGAGGCTGGACGAGGAGATCCCCTTTGTGCCGGGAAACAGGCTGACCGTGCTGGGAGAGGGCGCGGTCACCGGGGTGGAGACCGGCGGGCAGACGATCCGCTGCGCGGGGGTATTCATCCTGCGTCCGGCGGTGGCCCCTGCGGATCTGCTGCCCGGCCTGGCCACGGAGAACGGCGTCATTTGGACCGACCGCTTTATGGCCACCAATTTGCCGGGGGTCTTTGCGGCAGGAGACTGCACCGGACTGCCCCATCAGATCTCCAAGGCCGTGGGGGAGGGGCTGACCGCCGCTTTGACCGCGTGTCGATATTTGGACGAGAAACAAAAGTGGGCCTGAAACAGGCCAAGACAACGAAAACAGGAGGAAAACAAAATGCTGCACTTTTCAAAGGATAGATTTGACAAGGCCCTGTCTCAGGGTAAGCTGATGATGGTGGATTTCTGGGCCGACTGGTGCGGGCCCTGCCGCATGCTGGGCCCGGTGATCGAGCAGCTGGCCGACCGGTACCCCGATGTGGTGGTGGGCAAGGTGAACGTGGACGATGAGCAGGAGCTGGCTCTGCGGTACGGCGTCATGTCCATCCCCACGGTGATCTTTTTCAAGGACGGCAAGGAAATCGACCGCAAGGTGGGCGTCATGCCCCCGGAGGCGTTCACCCGGGTGCTGGACGACAACAAGTAAAAGGAACAGATCAGAAGTGGAGCGCGGCAAAAGTGAACCGCGCTCCGCTTTTGTTTGACATTGACACAAACTGTGCCCATGGGTTAAAATATAAACGGATGTTTCTGTCCGCTCCCCCTCTCGCGGCAGAGGGGGACCAACAGTGATCAGGGAAACGGAGCAATTCTGTTATGAAACGCAATGCAAGAGTATCCACCGCCGTGATCCGCCGTCTGCCCCGGTATTACCGGCATCTGGCGGAGCTTCAGAAAAAGGGCGTGATCCGCATCTCCTCCGGGGCGCTGGGCAAGTCCATGGGGCTGACGGCCTCGCAGATCCGGCAGGATCTGTTCTGCTTCGGCGAATTCGGTCAGCAGGGCTACGGCTACAATGTAGACGTCCTGAGGGAGGAGATCGGGAATATTCTGGGGGTGAACCGGGGCCACACCATTGTGGTGGTGGGCGCGGGCAACCTGGGCAAGGCGCTGATGGGCAACTTCAAGTTCAGCCACATCGGCTTCCGTCTGGCGGCGGCCTTCGATGTGAACGAGAAGACGATCGGCACCACCATCGCCGGGACCCCGGTCTACCACGAGGATCAGTTGGAGTCCTTTATCCGGGAGCACCACGTGGACGTTGGGCTGCTCACCGTGCCCCGGACCGTGGCCCAGGTGACGGCGGAAAAGCTGGTGAACGCCGGAGTAAAGGGCATCTGGAACTTCACCAATCAGGAGCTGCTGCTGCCCGGACATGAGGACGTGATCGTGGAGTCCGTCCACTTTTCCGAGAGTCTGCTGGCCCTGAGCTACATGATCTCCCAGAAGGAAGACGAGGAGAAGGGAGCGCGGGAATGAAAAAGCATATCCGAGCTCTGGCGGTGATGGCCGCCGCCGCAGTGCTGCTGGCGGTGGGGGCGGCCGCCCTGTCCGGCGGAGACGGGCTGGTCTCCCTGAGCCATTTGACTGCGGTGTTCCAGCCCGACGCCCAGAAGCGGGCGGACGCTGCCGCAGAGCAGGTCCTTCAGGACGCCTATGACAGCGCGGAGCAGAAGCTGGAGCAGCTGACGCGGGACCATAACGACGGGGACGGCGACAGCCGCCCCTACAGCGGCGATCTGCACAGCCGCAGCTACGTCCGGGGCGACAGGCTGACCATTCAGGCGGGGGCAGGGGTGCTGCTCATCGCCGGCGACCTGTCGGTGACGCACGACGGAGCCTTTGTGGATGTGACCGACGGCAAAGAGGTGCCCACGGGCAGCCACCTGTCGGCGGGCCACCGCTATCTGGCGGCAGAGGACACCACGGCGGTGCTCACCGTGCGCTCCGGGCTGGCCAAGGTGGGCCTTCAGGGGCGGTATGAGCAGAAGCTGAGCGGACAGAGCGCCGCGCCGTTTACCGACGTGTCCGACGGCGATGTCTGGGCCCGGGCGGTGGACTATGTCTATGAGAACCAGCTGCTCACCGGCACCGGGGATGACCGGTTCAGCCCCGGCCTGACCATGAGCCGGGCCATGATGATGACGGTGTTTTACCGGCTGGCTGGCTCGCCGGAGGGACAGATGGCTCAGGCCGATGCCAGATTTGACGATGTGAAGGACGGCGCGTGGTTCGCCCCCTACGTCCGCTGGGCGGCCAGTCAGGGGGTCACCTCCGGCACCAGCGCCGCGCCGCCCCTGTTCTCTCCGGACATGCAGGTCACCCGGCAGCAGGTGGCGGTGATGCTGTACGGCTTTGCTTCCAGAAGCCTTGGGCTGAAGCTGACGGGGCTGGCCGACCTGTCCCGGTACTCCGACGGGGATCAGGTGGCGGGCTGGGCCCAGACCCAGGTGGCCTGGGCCGTGGAGAACGGCATCATGACCGCCCACAGCGGCAGGCTGGAGCCTGGGGCGGACGCCGCCCGGGGCGAGGTGGCCGTAATGATCGCGGCCTTTGCGGAAAAATATCTGTGATCCGCCGCACCCCGGGGCGGTTTCTGAATAGGATGAGTTGAGAGCGGTCCTCCCGCCCTCAAAACTTCATAATTCAGGAGGTACTCATAATGGGGTGCTGCAATAACGGCTGGGGCGGCGGCGGCTGCCTGTGGATCATCATCCTCATCATCATCCTGTGCTGCTGCTGCGGCGGCTGGGGCGGCTGCGGGAACGGCTGCGGCGGCAACAACAACTGCGGCTGCAACAACGGCTGCGGCTGCTGAGCGCAATGAAAAAGCTCCCTGTGGACGAAAGTCCACAGGGAGCTTTTTTGGCGGTTCAGGCGGGCTGTTGACCCCGAAGAATCTCCACCGCCGCCCGGGCGGCGGCGGCCGCATCCTCGGTATACACGTCGGCGCCGATCTCGTCACAGAAGTCCTGATCGATGGGTGCGCCGCCTACCATGATCTTTACCTTGTCCCGGATGCCCTCCCGCTTTGCCAGCTCCACCACCTGACGCATGTTCTGCATGGTGGTGGTCAGCAGGGAGGAGCAGGCGATGATGCCGCAGTTGTACTTTTTGGCGGTGTCGATAAACCGCTGCGGGCTGACGTCCGTGCCCAGGTCATGGACCTCGATGCCGCTGCCCTCCATCATGATCTTCACCAGATTCTTGCCGATGTCGTGCATGTCACCCTGGACAGTGCCCAGGCAGACGTGCCCCACGATCTGGGCATTGCCGCCGGTCATGTGGGGCTTGAGCAGGGCGGTGGCGGCGGTCATGCACCGGGCGGCGATGAGCATCTCCGGCACAAAGGCCCGGTTGGCGGAGAACTCCTCCCCCAGAACGCTCATGCCGTGGACCAGTCCCCTGGACAGGATCTCCTGGGGGCCATAGCCCTCGTCCAGAGCCTGCCGGCACAGCTGGAGCACCCGCTTCTGCTGCCCCCGCAGCAGGGCGGAGGAGATGCGCGTCATCAGGTCGCCGCTCTCCTGTTCCGGCCGAACCGTCTGCCTCTGGGCGGAGACGGCGGCCCGCCGCCGGGGGATGGGGGGCAGGGGAGCGACGGGGAAATGGAGCCCGGCGTTATACTTGTCGATGGCCTGATCCAGATATCGGTCCACATGGGGGAACACCGTGCCCGCCAGACCGTAGGTGATAGAGGGGATATAGTGCCCGCCGGGGCAATATCGCTCCAGCGCATCCCGGGCATAGGTCAGGATCTCCTCCGGCTGGGCGTCCGCCCGGTCAATGGCGGCCCCCAGGCCGCCCATGAGCACCAGCCTGCCCTTCAGATGCCGCTGGAGGGCGGGGATGTCGTTCTCCGGCAGCACGCCCTGCCACACCTGGATGCCGATCTCCGCCATGTCGTCCACAATGGGAACAAGGTAGGAGTCGGCGTGGTGGACGGCGATGACCCCCCGGGAGCGGATGTAGCCGTAGAACCGGCGGTATGGCTCCTTGAAGAACTCCCGCCACATATCGGGCTTCATGAACAGGGCGGCCTTGGTGCCCCAGTCGTCGTGGCTGAAGATCACGTCGGGCCGGAGCCCGTCGATGAGCCGCTTTACATAATCCAGACGGTACCGGGTGATATACTCAATGAGCGCGTGCATCTCGTCGGGGTGCTCGTACAGGGCGGTAAGGGTGCCCTCGAAGCCCATAAGAAAGTGGCACTGCTCAAAGATGCCCGTGCCCATAAAGCCGGCCAGCAGGCGTTCCTCGCCGCAGGCGGCCCGGGCGGCGGCGCGGCACTCCTCCCAGCCGCTGTCACAACAGCTCAGATCCGGGGCGTGGACCGTCTCCCGCCAGCGGGTGACGTCCTTGCAGACGGTGAGCTCGTCACTGTGAAGGGGAGTAGGGCCGGGGGCGTCCTCCGGAAAGCTGATGGTGGTGCCCCACCGGTCCCGGCTGACGGTGCCCCGTTTGCGGTTGCCCCGCAGATAGGTGTTGATGGGGTCGGTCAGGCACATGGACAGGGCCTCATACTGCTTCAGCTGGCGCTCCGGCTGTCCGTCGGGCTTGAGCAGCTCCAGAAATAGTTCCTTCGGTGTGGACATTGCGGTCACTCCTCTGTGACATGATGTGACAGGTGAAACAGCTTGTCATGGCTTGGTGTATAAAACGCAGGAGGTGTAAGTTAGGGTGCCCTCTCCGTAGTTGTAGCCAAGACCGGACCGGGTGCAGATGTCGCTGACGAACAGGCCGTATGCCTCCATGGAGGCCATGCGCTTTTTGGGGAAAAGGCAGGGCCGGTCGGGGCAGGTGCAGCGGGGACAGAGGGTGCAGGCCCCGGCCGTCAGGGGCAGACAGCCGGGATACAGCAGCCCCGCCTGCCGGGCGAAGCCGGCAAAACGGCGGCGGTGGTCCCGGGCGGCGGCGGTCATCCCCCCGTAATCAAAGGGGTCGGACAGCTGGACGGTGCTCTGCACCAGAATGCCGCTGGCATAGCTCCGCAGCCGGGCGGCGCACTGCTCCAGACTGCCGCAGCCCGGGGGGCAGGCCCAGTTTTTTCCCCACTGCCCGCAGCGGTCTGCCGCGCACATATCCCGGATCTGGGCCAGAGGGGTGACAGCGGGCATGTACAGGTCTGCCCAGCGGGAAAAGCCGTTTTCCCGGGCCAGAGTTACAAGATCGCTCACCGGCGCGCCCCCTCTTGACAAAACAAACTTTACCCGCTTAAAATGTGAAGGTAGAACTCATTATAGGGGGAGGCAGCGCCGGTGTCAAGCATCCATGTGCGGCAGGGAACAGGGGAGCTGGAGCTGCCCCTGAAGCCCGGAGAGACGCTGCTGGCCCTTCTGCGGGACGGCGGGGTGTCCCTTCCCGCCGCCTGCGGCGGAAAGGGCCGGTGCGGCAAGTGCCGTGTGGAGTATAACGGCGCGCCCCGCCTTGCCTGCCGCGTGTTCCCGCAGGACGGCGACCGGGTGGTCCTGCCGGAGCGGTCCGGCGGCCTGATCCTGACGGAGGCCCGGACCGGCCCGGTGCTTCGGGCGGGAGGAGCCGGGTGTGCCGCAGCGGTAGACCTTGGCACCACCACCGTGGCCGTGGGCATCTACGACCTGTCCCGGGGGCGGGAGGTGGCCTCGGCCGCAGACTGGAACGCTCAGGCGCCCTACGGGGCCGATGTGATCAGCCGCATCCAGTATGCGCTGGAGCGGACGGACGGTCTGCAGGAGCTGTCCCGGCGCATCCGGGAGCAGGTCTGGCGGCTGATCTGTGCGGCGATGGAGGGCTGCGGCCGCCCGGTGGAGCAGGTAAAGCGGATCGTTCTGGCGGGCAACACAGCAATGCAGCTGCTGTTTGTCGGAAGGCCGGTCAGCGGTCTGGCATCCGCCCCCTTCCGCCCGGATACCCTGTTCCGCGACCCACAGGCGGATGAGCTTTACAATATTCCTGTTTTTTACGCCCCGTGCGTATCGGGCTATGTGGGCGGCGACATCACCGCCGGCCTGCTGGCCAGCGGACTGTGGGAGCAAAAAGGGAATTACCTCTTTCTGGATATCGGGACCAACGGAGAGATGGCTCTGGGCGGCGCAGAAGGCTTTCTGTGCTGCGCCGTGGCCTCCGGCCCCGCCTTCGAGGGGGCGGGGATCTCCTGCGGGATGCCGGGGATGCGCGGGGCGGTCAGCCATGTGCGCTATGACCGCGGCTTTCTGTATGACGTGATCGGCGGGGGCCCCGCCCGGGGGCTGTGCGGCTCCGGACTGCTGGATCTGGCGGCGGAGCTGCTGCGGCTGGGCGTGATCGATGGGGGCGGGCGGCTCCTGCCGCCGGAGGAGGCTCCGGCGGCGCTGCGCCGGTATCTTGCGCGGGACGGGGACGGCAACGGCCTGTTCCGCCTTACGGAGGACGTTGTCCTGACGGCCGGGGACGTCCGCAGCCTTCAGCTGGCCAAGGCCGCCGTGGCGGCGGGCATCCGGGTGCTGCTGGAGCAGAGGGGGCTGACGGCGGCTCAGCTGGACGGGCTCTGCCTGGCCGGCGGCTTCGGCACCTATCTGTCCCCGGACAGCGCCGCCGCCATCGGGATGCTGCCGCAGATGCCCCGGGACAGACTGCACAGTCTGGGGAACACGGCGCTGGCCGGGGCGGCCATGGCGGCGGCGGACCCCGGGGAAATGGGAAGGCTGAGGGCTGTGGCCCACGGCTGCCGCTATCTTGAGCTGTCGGGCAGAGCGGATTTTGCCGCGGCCTTTGTTGAACACATGGGATTTGGATCAGGAGGGTCATGATATGGAGGTCCGATTTCCTCTTATTTTAGACGGCGCTACCGGCACGGAGCTGCAAAAGCACGGCTATCGGGGCGATGTCAGCGCCGAGCAGTGGGTGCTGGAGCACCCGGAGGTCATTGTGGAGCTCCAGCGCGGCTATGTGGCCGCGGGCAGTCAGGTGGTCTATGCCCCCACCTTCGGGGCCAACCGGCAGAAGCTGGAGGAGCATCGCATCTTCAACCGGGTGGAGGACTACAACGTCCGGCTGACAGCCCTGTCCAGACAGGCGGCGGGCAGCCGGGCCTGGGTGGCCGGGGATATGTCCCCCACGGGGCAGCTCCTGGCCCCCCTGGGCGGGGCGTCCTTCGAGGAGCTGGTGGACATCTATACCGAGCAGGCCGCGGCGCTGGAGAAGGCCGGGGTGGATCTGTTCGCCGTGGAGACCATGATGACCCTGTCGGATGCCCGGGCGGCGGTGCTGGCCATCCGCAGCGTCAGCAGCAGGCCCATTCTGGTGTCCTTTACCTGCGATGAGAATGGGCGGACCCTCTCCGGCACCGATGTGGCCGCCGCGCTGGTGGTGCTGCAGGGCATGGGGGTCAGCGCCTTTGGCCTGAACTGCTCCACCGGGCCGGACAGGATGCTGACCCAGCTGCGCCGCCTGCGGAGGTATGCACGGATCCCCCTGATGGCCAAGCCCAACGCGGGCATGCCCAAGGTGATGGGGGACAGGACGGTGTACGACTGCCCGCCGGAAGGATTCGCGGCTTATGCGGACGAGATGGTGCAGGCGGGCGTGGGGATCTTCGGCGGCTGCTGCGGCACCGACAGCCGGTATATCGCCGCACTGAAGAAGGCCTTGGACGGAAAGGGGTTCGTGCCCCCCGCGCCGGAGCACACCGAGCTGCTGCCCGCAGCTACGGAGAAGCTGCCCTTTCTGCTGCCGGTGGATGCGGGCCACGGCCCGGCGCTGTCCGCCGGAGAGGATCTGGAGGATGCCATCCAGCGGGCGCTGGAGGACGGCGAGCCCACGCTGGCCATGGACATCAGCACATGGGAGGATGTGGACGCGCTGGCCGACTGGCAGTACGCCATGACAAAGCCCCTGTGCCTGATCTGCGAGGACGGGGCGCTGCTGGAGGCCGCCCTGCGGGTCTATCAGGGCCGCGCCCTGTACGAGGGCGGCCTGCCAGAGGAGACGCTGTTGTCCCTGAGCCGCCGCTATGGCCTTTTGATCTGACCGAGATCCATATCACGAAGAAAAGAGGCGACCCTTATGAGCGAGACACGACCCGGCGTAAAGCTGAACAAGATCATAGAGGAGTTCCGGCTGGAGGTGCTCAACGCCGGAGAAAACTATGAAAAGACCGTGGTGACCAAGCCGGATGTGAACCGGCCCGGCCTGCCCCTGACCGGCTTCTTCGAGCGGTTCGATACCAGACGGCTCATGGTCATCGGCATCACGGAGTGGCTCTATCTGGACGGCCTGACGCCGGAGGTGCGGGGCGAGCGGTGCGACCGCCTGATGTCCTATCCGGCCCCGGCACTGATCGTTACCCGGGGGCTGGAGCCCCACCCGGAGTGTATGGAGGCCGCCCGGAAATATGGCCGCACCATCCTGCGCACCAAGGCGCAGACCTCGGCCTTTATGAGCCTGCTCATCGGCAGCCTGTATAACGACATGGCCCCGTGTATCACCCGCTCCGGCGTGATGATGGAGGTGTACGGCGAAGGGGTGCTGATCCAGGGGGAGTCCGGCGTGGGCAAGAGCGAGGTGGCCATCGAGCTGATCAAGCGCGGACACCGCATCATCGCCGACGACGCCCTGGAGATCCGCGAGACCAACCACGGCACCCTGATGGCCACGGCTCCGGAGCTGATCCGCCACTACATGGAGCTGCGGGGCATCGGGGTCATCGATGTGCGCCGCCTGTTCGGCATGGGGGCCATCAAGGACGAGCAGCAGATCGATATGGTGATCCGGCTGGAGCCCTGGGACGACCACGCGGTGTACGACCGACTGGGGCTGGAGGGCTGCACCACGGAGATCCTGGGGGTGGAGCTGCCCCTTGTGACCATCCCGGTAAAGCCGGGGCGGAACCTGGCCAGTATCCTGGAGGTGGCCGCCATGAACAACCGCAACCGGAAGATGGGACACAATGCGGCACTGGAACTGACCGAGAGGATGGACAAACTCTTCTCGGCAAAAGAAGGAGAGAGATCGTGATGTATCTGGGCATTGATGTTGGCGGCACCAATCTGGCGGCCGGGCTGACAGACGGAGAGGGACAGATCCTGTGCAAGGCTTCTGTCCCCGTGGACAGGGCGTGGACCGACCGGGAGATCGCCGGGGCGCTGGCCCGGCTGTGCCGCGTGACCGCGGAGAAGGCCGGCGTGCCGATGGAGAAGATCCAGGCGGCGGGCATGGGCGTGCCGGGCCAGGTGGACGATAAAAACGGCGTGATCGTACACAGCCCCAACATGAATTTCCGTAATACGCCCCTGAAGCAGCTGGTGGAGCAGCAGGTGGGCATCCCGGTCTATCTGGGCAACGACGCCAACTGCGCGGCCATCGGCGAATACTGGGCCGGGGCGGCCAGGGGCTGCGACCCTGCGGTGGTCATCACCCTGGGCACCGGCATCGGCGGCGGCATGGTGGCCGGCGGAAAGCTGTACACCGGCTGCGCCGGCGGCGGCATGGAGGTGGGCCACATGATCACCCGTCCCGGCGGGCGCAGATGCGGCTGCGGCAGCCGGGGCTGCTGGGAGACCTACGGCTCCGCCACCGGACTGATCCGCTCCACCCGCGAGGCCATGGAGGAGCATCCGGACAGCGCCCTTTGGCGGCTGTGCGGCGGCGACGAGAGCCGGGTGGAGGGCCGGACCCCGTTTCAGGCCGCGCTGGAGGGGGACGAGACCGCCCTTCAGGTGGTGCGGGAGTACGTTCAGGCGCTGGCAGAGGGGCTGATCAACGTGGTGAATCTGGCTCAGCCGGAGATCATCTGTCTGGGGGGCGGCGTGAGCGCCGCGCCGGAGCACCTGCTGCTGGAGCCCCTGCGCGGGCTGGTGAAGGAGGGGGCCTTCGACAAGCTCCACGCCCCGCGCATCGTCCGGGCAGCCCTGGGCAACGACGCCGGCATCGTGGGCGCCGCCATGCTGTGCCAGATGGGCTGAGTTTTGAAATTCCCGCCTCTGTCGAGGCGGGAATTTTTCATATTCCTATTCAACTTTGCCCCGGGGTTTGATATAATAGGTCTGAACATAGTTCCGGGTATTTGTCCGGCGGGAGGTCATATATGGATCGTTTTGAAGAACTGGAGCGGCTGCTGGCCCTCCGCTGTCCCGCGCTGGAGCTGCGGCGGGACGAGCCCATGAGCCGGCACACCTCCTTTCATGTGGGCGGCCCCGTCCGCCTGATGGCTCTGCCCAGAACGGCGGGGGAGGCGAAGCTCACCCTGAAAGCGGCGGAGGAGCTCCGCGTCGACCCGTTCTTTCTGGGCAACGGCACCAACCTGCTGGTGCCCGACGCTGGCGCGCAGCGCTTTCTCATCAAGCCCGCCGGGAAGTACGCTGTGGGCAGTCTGAACCGGGTGTGGGAGGCCGACGGCCTGCTGTGCGCCGGGGCGGCGGTGTCTCTGGCCAATCTGGCGGGCTGCGCCCTGGGCCGGAATCTGACCGGGCTGGAATTTGCCCAGGGCATCCCCGGCAGCGTGGGCGGCGGCGTGACCATGAATGCCGGGGCCTACGGCGGCGAGCTGGCGCAGGTGCTGGACAGCGTGACGGTGCTGGACAAGGCGGGGCAGGAGCACACCTTTTCCGCCGGGCAGTGCGGTCTGG
Organism: uncultured Oscillospiraceae bacterium; assembly: GCA_934659445.1. Lineage (GTDB taxonomy): Bacteria > Bacillota > Clostridia > Oscillospirales > Oscillospiraceae > Lawsonibacter. The sequence continues at coordinate 13,134 of CAKUHV010000015.1, forward strand.
GCTACCGCAGGAGTATTTTCTCCGGCGGGGACTATCTGATCCTGTCGGCGCGGTTTCAGCTGGAGCCCGGCGATCCGGCGGCCATCGAGGCCCGTATGAAGGAGCTGGCCACCAAACGGCAGGAGAAGCAGCCCCTGGAGTATCCCAGTGCCGGCTCCACCTTCAAGCGGCCGGAGGGGTATTTTGCCGCCGCTCTGATCGACCAGTGCGGCCTGAAGGGGCTGACGGTAGGGGGCGCCCAGGTGTCAGAGAAGCACGCGGGCTTTGTCATCAACCGCGGCGGGGCCACCTGTACCGATATCCTGACTCTAATCGAGCAGATCCGGGAACGGGTGAAGAGCAGCACCGGCGTAGAGCTGGAGCTGGAAGTGAAGATCCTGAGGTGATACCATGGAATTTGTGATCATATCCGGCATGTCCGGGGCAGGAAAGAGCCAGGCGGCCTCCATCATGGAGGACATGGGCTTTTTCTGTGTGGACAACCTCCCCGCGCCCCTAATCCCCAAGTTTGCTGAACTGGGCATGGCGGGCACTGGGGAGTATGAGCGGGTGGTGCTGGTGACCGACATCCGGGGAGGGACGAGATTCGACAGCCTGTTCCGCGCCCTGGACGACCTGAAAAACATGAAGTGCGACTACCGCATCCTGTTCATGGACGCGGCGGACGCCACGATCATCAAGCGCTATAAAGAGACCCGGCGCAGCCATCCCCTTGCTGAGGAGTCGGACAGTTTGGAGCAGGCCATCCAGATGGAGCGGGCCATGCTGGCCCCCTTGCGCCAGCGGGCAGAGCATATCATCGACACCACCAACCTGTCCACCGCCAAGCTGAAGGGCATGCTGCGGCAGCAGTTTGCCCGGGGCGGCTCCGGCGACGGGGCGCTGGAGGTGCGCGTACTGTCCTTCGGCTTCAAATACGGCGCGCCCATGGAGGCCGATCTGGTCTTCGACGTGCGCTTTCTGCCCAACCCCTACTATGTGCCGGAGCTGCGGGCCCACACCGGACTGGATCAGGGCGTGCGGGACTATGTTTTCAGCGGGGGACAGGCGGATGAGTTTATGAAGCGGCTGGGGGATCTGATCGCCTGGCTGTTGCCCCGGTATGTGGAGGAGGGGAAGACCGCTCTGGTCATCGGCGTGGGCTGCACCGGCGGGCACCACCGATCGGTGGCCATCGCTCACAGTCTGGCGGAACTGATCCGCACCCTTGGCTACCCCGTGAGCGAGAGCCACCGGGATATGGGCAGGAACTGACCATGGAGCAGGAAAAGACGACCTCCTTCTCCGCTCAGGTCAAGGCGGAGCTGTGCCGCGCCCCCCTGAACCGCAGATGCTGCGCCCAGGCGGAGGCATACGGCATTCTGCTGTACTGCAACACCTTCCGGGGGGACGAGATCAAGATCATGACGGAGAGCGACGCCTTTGCCCAGCGGCTGCCCCCCCTGTTCAAAAAGGCGTTCAAGGTGACCTTCGACCGGCTGCCCGACGGCCCCGGCAAGCACATCTTTGTCATCAGCGACCCGAAGAAGCTGGCAGTGATTTTGCAGACCTATGGGGCCGCCACCTCCGATGTGGCTCTGCACATCAACTTCGCCGTGGTGGAGGAGGACTGCTGCAGGGCCTCCTTCTTCCGGGGGGCATTTCTGGCCGGGGGCTCGGTCACCGATCCCAGAAAGGGTTACCATCTGGAACTGGCCACCTCCCACCGGGGGGTGAGCCGGGAGGTGCCCGTGCTGCTGGGAGAGATGGACTTTCGCCCTAAGAATGCCCAGCGCAAGGGCAACGCCGTGACCTATTTCAAGCAGAGCGAGCATATCGAGGACTTTCTCATCACCATTGGCGCCCCCCTGACCGCCATGGAGGTGATGAACGCCAAGCTGGAAAAGAGCCTGCGGGGGGGCGTGAACCGCCGGGTGAACTGCGACGCCGCCAACCTTGACAAGGCGGTGGAGGCGGCCCAGAGCCAGCTGGAGGCCATCCGCCGCCTGCGGGAGGACGGACGGCTGAGCGGTCTGCCGGACAAGCTGAAGCAGGCGGCCATGCTCCGGCTGGAGAACCCGGAGGACACCCTGTCCCAGCTGGCGGAGCTGTTCGATCCGCCCATTACCAAGTCCGCCCTGAACCACCGCCTGCGCAAGCTGGTGGAGCTGGCGAAGGAGAAGGACTGAGACCGACGCCGCGCGGCCGAACGCGGCGGAAACCATAGAAAACTGCCCGGGCGCGGCCCGGAGGGGAGAGAAAGGCGGTCTATCATGGCCTTTGTCCATTTACATCTGCATACGGAATTCTCCCTGCTGGACGGGGCCTGCCGCATCAGGCAGCTGGCCAAGCGGGTGAAGGAGCTGGGCCAGACCGCCGTGGCCGTCACCGACCACGGGGTGATGTACGGGGCGGTGGACTTCTACCGGGCCTGTAAGGCGGAGGGGATCAAGCCCATCATCGGCTGCGAGGTCTATGTGGCCCCCCGGGGCCGCACCCGGTTCCAGAAGGTGCACGAGTTCGACGCGGAGTCCCGCCATCTGGTGCTGTTGTGCCGGGATGCGGAGGGCTATCGCAACCTGTCCTATATGGTCTCCCAGGCGTTTTTAGAGGGGTTCTATATCAAGCCCCGCATCGACATGGACCTGCTGCGGGAGCACTGCGGCGGCCTGATCGCCATGTCCGCCTGTCTGGCGGGGGAGATCCCCCGTCTGCTCATGGCGGACGAGTATGAAAAGGCCAGGGAGGCCGCTCTGGAGATGCGGCAGCTGTTCGGGGAGGACGGCTATTACCTTGAGATGCAGGACCACGGCATCCCCGTGCAGCAGAAGGTGAACGCGGGCATCCTGCGCCTGCACGAGGAGACGGGCATCCCCCTGGTGGCCACCAACGACGCCCACTACATCCGCAGGGAGGACTGGGAGACCCAGGACATACTGCTGTGCATCCAGACGGGCAAGACGCTGGACGACCCCGGGCGGATGAAGTTCCAGACCCAGGAGTTCTATGTCAAGAGCGAGGAGGAGATGGCGTCCCTCTTTCCCCAGCACCCGGAGGCGCTGGAGAACACGGCGAGAATCGCCGAGCTTTGCAACGTGGAGTTTGAGTTCGGCAAGTACCACCTGCCCAACTTCAAGCTGCCCGAGGGCTGGACGGACGCCGACGCCTATTTTGAAAAGCTGTGCCTGGACGGCTTTGCCCGGCGCTACCCCGACGGGGGCGAGGACAAGCTGAAGCAGCTGCACTATGAGATGGGCATGATCCGGAAGATGGGCTTTGTGGATTACTTCCTCATCGTCTCCGACTTCATCGGCTTTGCCAAGAGCAGCGGCATCCCCGTGGGCCCCGGCCGGGGCTCCGCTGCAGGCTCCATGGTGTCCTACTGCCTGAACATCACCGACATCGACCCGCTGAAGTATCAGCTGTACTTCGAACGGTTCCTGAACCCGGAGCGGGTGACCATGCCCGATATCGACATCGACTTCTGCATCCGCCGGCGGCAGGAGGTCATGGACTATGTGGCCCGGAAGTACGGGGCCGACCACGTGGCCCAGATCGTCACCTTCGGCACCATGGCGGCCCGGGCCTCCGTGCGGGACGTGGGCCGTGTCATGGGCATCCCATACGCCGAGGTGGACGCCATCGCCAAGCAGATCCCCGGCGGGCCGGGGAACCTGCACATCACTCTGGGGGACGCATTGAAGCTGTCTAAGCAGCTGAAGGAGAGCTACGACGGGGACGAGCGCATCAAAAAGCTCATCGACACCGCCATGGCCCTGGAGGGGATGCCCCGGAATGCCTCTACCCACGCCGCCGGGGTGGTCATCACCAGCAAGCCGGTGTATGAGTATGTCCCCCTGGCTACCAATGACGGCGTGCCCGTCACCCAGTACATCATGACCACACTGGAGGAGCTGGGCCTGCTGAAAATGGACTTCCTGGGCCTGCGGAACCTGACCATCCTCAACGACGCGGTGGAGATGGTGCGGAAAAGCCGGCCGGACTTCACCCTGAAGGACGTCCCGGAGGGGGACCCCGAGGTCTATAAGATGCTGTCCGAGGGCAGGACCTCCGGCGTGTTCCAGCTGGAGTCCAGCGGCATGACCGGAGTGTGCGTGAGCATGAAGCCCCAGAATATCGAGGACATCACCGCTCTGATCGCCCTGTACCGCCCGGGGCCCATGGACTCCATCCCCCGGTTCATCGCCTGCAAGCAGGACCCCTCTAAGGTGACCTATAAGCACCCCCTTCTGGAGCCCATCCTGTCCATCACTTATGGCTGCATCGTCTATCAGGAGCAGGTCATCGACATTTTCCGCCGCTTGGCGGGGTACTCCCTGGGACAGGCCGATATGATCCGCCGGGCCATGTCTAAAAAGAAGGCCAAGGACGTGGAGCGGGAGCGGCAGTTCTTTATCAATGGCGATCCGGCCCGGGGGATCGCGGGCTGCGTGAAAAACGGCGTGCCCGCCGATGTGGCCCAATCTATCTATGATGAGATCTACGACTTTGCCAACTACGCCTTTAACAAGGCCCACGCCGCTGCCTATGCCGTGGTGGCCTATCAGACGGCGTGGTTCAAGTGCCGCCACCCCCGGGAGTATATGGCGGCCCTGCTGACCTCGGTGCTGGACTCCAGCGAGAAGGTGGCGGAGTACATCGGCGAGTGCCGGGAGATGAGCATACCCCTTCTGCCCCCGGACATCAACGAGTCTCAGCCCGATTTTTCCGTTTCCTCCGGAGGCATCCGCTTCGGGTTGGCCGCCCTGAAGGGGGTGGGCCGGGCCTTTATGAACGGGATGCTGAAGGAGCGCACGGAGAAGGGCCCCTTCACAGACTTTATGGACTTCTGCGACCGGATGTACGACCAGGAGCTGAACCGCCGGGTGCTGGAGAGTCTGATCAAGTCCGGGGCCTTTGACTCCATGGGCTGCCGCCGGTCCCAGCTGATGCAGGTGTACGGCCAGGTGCTGGACGGCATCGCCGAGAGCCGCCGCCGGAACGTGGAGGGGCAGCTGGACCTGTTCGGTATGGGCGCGCAGCAGGAGCAGTCCGCCGCCCAGCCCGCCCTGGTACTGCCCGATATTCCGGAGTACAGCGCCGCCGAGCTGATGACCATGGAGAAGGAGACCACGGGGCTTTACCTCACCGGCCACCCCATGGACCAGTACCGGGAGCTGGTGCGCCGCCGGGGGGCAGTGCCCATCGGCTCAATCATGACGGATTTTGCCCGGGAGGAGGGGCCGCAGGAGTATCGGGACGGCCAGCGGGTGACGGTGGCGGGCATTGTGGCCGCCTATAAGACCCGCACCACCAGGAACAACACCCTGATGGCCTATGTGGATCTGGAGGACGACACCGGCGGCATGGAGCTGCTGTGCTTCTCTCGGGTGATGGACGAGAGCGGCGGCTATATCCGGGACAACAGCGCCCTGCTGGTGGAGGGCCGCATCTCCGTCCGGGACGAGAAGGAGCCCCAGATCATGGTGGACTCCATCCGTCCCCTCAGCGACCTTGGGGAGCCGGGGCAGCAGGAGCAGGTGCTGTGGCTGCGCCTGCCCAGCCGGGAGGACCCGCGGCTGCGGAAGGTCCGGCTGGCCCTGTCCTTCTTCCCCGGGGAGCAGCAGGCGATTTTGTATTTCGAGGACTGCAAAAAGCGGGTGGGCACTCGGTGCCAGATCCTGCCCTCTCTGATAGACGACCTGAAGGAGCGTCTGGGGGAGAATAACGTTGTGGTCAAGTGAGCGCAAAAATATACCCTGTCCGCGACCGGACAGGGTATATTTTTATGTGGATCGGATCAGCTGCTCCTTCTGGGGGCGGGTCAGCTTTTTGATCTGCACCTCCCGGCGGAGGGCGGCGGACTTGTCCGGCTGCTCTTGGGTGTAGACAAGCTCCAGCGGCCCGCGGCCCCGGGTATATTTGGCACCCTTTCCCGCCCGGTGGGCGGCCAAGCGGCGCTGCACATCGTCGGTGACGCCGGTGTACAGCGTCCCGTCGCCGCAGCGGAGGATATAGACGAACCAGGACACGGACAGGCCCCCTTTTCCACGATTCTACCACGGTGCGGGGCCTATGCGCAAGACCCGCCTGCGGTCCGCCGCTGGACGGAAGATCGCCCTTGACAAACGCCAAAAGCTGTGTTACAGTTCACACACTGCCGTGAAAAGGATGAGTAGCCGTCGGGCCGCCCGCACAGAGAGCCTCCGTTTGGTGCAAGGAGGAGGGACGCCGGCCGTGAATACCCCTTGGAGCAGCCGCCCGAACCGCTTTGCGCAGTAGGGGACAGGCCGGGCTGCGCCCGTTACCGCGCCGGAGTCATGCACTCCACGAGCGCCCCGCCGCGAGGAGGGGCGGACCAGAGGTGGTACCGCGTTTTACGCCCTCTGTCCCCAAAGGGACGGCGGGCGTTTTCATTTTGCAGAGATCGGAAAGAAAGGGCGAAGGGTTATGTCTGAGGAGAGAAAAGGCGTGCTGTATGTGTTTATTGCCGCCGTATTGTACAGTCTGGGCGGACTATGCATCAAGCTGATCCCCGACTGGGGCGGTCTGGCCCTGAACGCCGGGCGCAGCCTGATCGCGCTGGCGGTATACGGTGTATTTTTCGCCGTTACCAGACACAAGCCCAGACTGAACCGCTGGGTGTTTCTGGGGGCCTGCTGCGTGTGCGCCACCAACGTGCTGTTTGCCCTGGCCAACAAGATCACCACGGCGGCCAACTCCATCGTCTTGGAGTATACCGCACCCATCTTTGTGATCCTGCTGTCCGCCGTATTCCTCCACCGCCGTCCGGGCAGGCTGGACCTGGCCGCCTGCGCGGTGGTGTTCCTGGGGGTGCTGTGCTTCTTTCTGGAGAGCCTGGGGGGCGGGCACCTGTCCGGCGACCTGCTGGCCCTGCTGTCCGGCCTGACCTATGGCTGCGTGTTCATGCTCAACGATATGCCGGACGGCGACCCCATCTCCTCCGTGTTCTGGAGCGCGGTGATGAGCACCGTGATCGGGCTGCCTCAGCTGGTGCAGCAGCCCCGGCTGGAGGGCACGGCCCTGATCAGTATGCTGGTGCTGGGCGTGTTCCAGATGGGCCTGGCCTTTGTGTTCCTGACAATGGGGCTGAAGACCACGCCCTCCATCACCGCCAGCCTTGTCACGGGGATCGAGCCGGTGCTGAACCCCATTCTGGTGGCGGTGTTCTATCATGAGTACATGGGCGTTCTGTCCATCATAGGGGCATTTATCGTGATCATCGGCGTGGTAGGCTACAATGTGTTAAAGGAAAAACAAGAACAAAAAATAAAGCTTGAGGAGGATATTGTATGACCTGTTACGAGGAACTGAAGGCCCGGGGCCTGATTGCCCAGGTGACCAACGAGGAAGAGATCTCCAAAATGATCAACGAGGGGAAGGCCACCTTCTATATCGGCTTTGACTGCACGGCGGACAGCCTGCACGTGGGTCACTTCATGGCCCTGTGCCTGATGAAGCGCCTGCAGATGGCGGGCAATAAGCCCATCGCCCTGATCGGCGACGGAACCACCCGCATCGGCGACCCCTCTGGCCGCACGGATATGCGGAAGATGCTGACCCCCGAGGACATCAACCACAACGCCGAGTGCTTCAAGAAGCAGATGGAGCGCTTCATCGACTTCGGCGAGGGCAAGGCCCGGATGCTGTACAACAGCGAGTGGCTGCTGCCCCTGAACTATGTGGACCTGCTGCGGGAGGTGGGCGCCTGCTTCTCTGTGAACAATATGCTGCGGGCCAAGTGCTATGAGCAGCGTATGGAGCGGGGCCTGTCCTTCCTGGAGTTCAACTATATGATCATGCAGTCTTATGACTTCTACTACATGTTCCAGCACTACGGCTGCAACATGCAGTTTGGCGGCGACGACCAGTGGAGCAACATGCTGGGCGGCACGGAGCTGATCCGCCGCAAGCTGGGCAAGGACGCCCACGCCATGACCATCACCCTGCTGCTGAACAGCGAGGGCAAGAAGATGGGCAAGACCGCCAAGGGCGCGGTGTGGCTGGATCCCAACAAGACCACCCCCTATGAGTTCTACCAGTACTGGCGCAACGTGGGCGATGCCGACGTGCTCAAGTGCCTGCGGATGCTGACCTTCCTGCCCCTGGAGCAGATCGACGAGATGGACAAGTGGGAGGGCAGCCAGCTGAACCAGGCCAAGGAGATCCTGGCCTACGAGCTGACCAGGCTGGTCCACGGCGAGGAGGAGGCCAAAAAGGCCGAGGAGGCCGCCAAGGCCCTGTTTGTGGGCGGCGGCGACATGAGCAATGTGCCCGCCACTCAGCTGACCGCCGGGGATCTGACCGACGGCGCCATCGGCGTTCTGGATCTGATGGTGAAGTGCAAGCTGGCCCCCTCCAAGAAGGAGGCCCGCCGTCTGGTGGAGCAGGGGGGCGTCGAGGTCAACGGACAGAAGGTGGCCGGCGCCACCGCCGCCTATACTGCTGACGATCTGGCCGGAGAGGGCCTGATGATCAAGAAGGGCAAAAAGGTGTTCCACAAGGCCGTACTGGCGTAATATGGGTCTGAAATTCCCGGCGGATCTGCTCCGCCGGGAATTTTTTGCGTAAGACAGCGCATGCTATTCTGGAAATTCCGGAACAGGAGGGTGCGCGTATGGAGGAGTCTTGGGCCAGACAGGAGCAGAACGGGGAAGAAGAGCAGCATGAACAGTCCATCGTGGACTTTGGCTCTACGCAGGTGGAGACCAGCCGGGGGACGGTGCACATCCTGACCATCGTGGGCCAGGTGGAGGGGCATCAGATCCTGCCGCCCACAACCAAGAGCACCAAGTATGAACACGTCATGCCCCTGCTGGCCACAGTGGAGGAGAGCGACCAGGTGGACGGCCTGCTGATCCTGCTGAACACCATGGGGGGCGACATCGAGGCGGGGCTGGGCATCGCGGAGCTGATCGCCAGCATGTCAAAGCCCACGGTGTCCCTGGTGCTGGGGGGCGGGCACTCCATCGGGGTGCCTCTGGCGGTGTCGGCCAAGCGGTCGTTTATCGCGCCGTCGGCGGCCATGACCATCCATCCCGTGCGGCTGAACGGGCTGGTGATCGGGGTGCCCCAGACCTTCTACTATTTTGAGCGCATCCAGGAGCGGATCACCCAATTTGTAACGGCCAACAGTCATATAAAGCGTGAGACCTTTACAAAGCTGATGCTGCGCACCGGGGAGCTGGCCGCCGATGTGGGCAGCGTGATCTACGGCGAGGAGGCCGTGGAATTGGGCCTGATCGACCAGATCGGCGGGCTGTCCGATGCGCTGGCCTGCCTGCATGAGATGATCGGGGAAAGAGATCCACGGACGCCTCGCCGTGGGGACCCCGCCGAAGGCGGGGCGGCGCGGAAAGCGCCGTAAATTCGGAGCGGAGCGGAGAATTTGCGCAGGGCAAATTCATTTTGCCCGAGCATATTGAAAATGGGGTGCCCCAAGCAGCGGCGATGCCGCTGTTTGGGGAAGAGGAGGCCGTGGAATTGAGCCTGATCGACCAGATCGGCGGCCTGTCCGATGCGCTGGCGTGTCTGCATGAGATGATTGGGGAGAAGAAAACGGGGCCGCAACACTGAAGAAAAGGGGCGCCGGTCAATGACCGGCGCCGCTTTTCAGAAAATGGAGCACGGTTTTACAATGGGCAGAAAAAGAGGCGGGCCGAAAAGCGGGGATGACTTGCAATCCCCGCGGATTTATTGTAGAATGAATCGGTTATGTGAACATCCCGGGAGGAGATCCCCTTATGAGTATGACGGTCATCCGCTCTGTCGACCCCCGCAGTCCGGCCCAGCGGGCGGGATTGGAGGCCGGAGAGACTCTGACCCATGTAAACGGCCACCCCATCATAGACGTACTGGACTACAAGTTTTATACCTACGACCCCTGTCTGGAGCTGAAGCTGAAAACTGCCGGGGGGGAGGAACGCACCGTCCGCATCAAAAAGCGGGAGGGGGAGGACCTGGGCCTGGAGTTTGAGACCTATCTGATGGACCGGGCCCGCTCCTGCGCCAACAACTGCATTTTCTGCTTTGTGGACCAGATGCCAAAAGGAATGCGGCCCAGCCTGTACTTCAAGGACGACGACGCCCGCCTGTCCTTTCTCATGGGCAACTACCTGACCCTGACCAACCTGTCCCGGCGGGAGATCCAGCGCATCTGTGACCTGCGCATCTCGCCCATCAACATCTCCGTCCACACCACCGACCCTGCCCTGCGGGAGGAGATGCTGAAGAATCGCCGCGCGGGAGAGGTGCTGGACATTATGACCCGCTTTGCCCAGCA
>CAKUHV010000016.1 GCA_934659445.1 uncultured Oscillospiraceae bacterium
GGGCCACCGTTCTGATCTGGCTGATCACCCGCAGCGCCGCCCGGGCGCTGGCGGTGCTGATGGTGGACTTCTCCTGCACCCTGAAGCTGTCCATGCCCATCGCGGTGCTCTCCGCCATGAGGGAGGCGGGTACCTATCACCTGTCGGTGAAGGGCGGCCGCTTCCTGGAGGCGGTGTCTCAGGCGGACACCATCGTCTTTGACAAGACCGGCACCCTGACCCACGCCGCCCCTGTGGTGGCTCAGGTGGTCACCTTCGGCGGGTACCCGGAAAACGACATGCTCCGTCTGGCCGCCTGTCTGGAGGAGCACTTCCCCCACTCCATGGCCAAGGCCGTGGTGGCGGAGGCCGCCCGCCGGGGCCTGCGGCACGAGGAGCGCCACTCTCAGGTGCAGTATATCGTGGCCCACGGCATCTCCAGCAGCGTGGGGGACGAGAACGTGGTCATCGGCAGCCACCACTTCGTCTTTGAGGACGAGGGCTGCGTGGTGCCCGAGGACGAGCTGGACAAGTTCGACGCCATCCCCGGGGAGTTCTCCAACCTGTATCTGGCCATCTCCGGCGTGCTGGCCGCGGTCATCTGCGTCAAGGATCCCCTGCGGGAAGAGGCCCCCGCCGTCATTGTGGGGCTGCGGAAGCTGGGCATCACCAAGCTGGTGATGATGACCGGGGACAATGAAAAGACCGCCCGGGCGGTGGCCCAGGCGGTGGGGGTGGACGAGTACCGGGCCGAGGTGCTGCCCGAGGACAAGGCCGCCTTCGTCCGCTCCGAGCACGCCCTGGGCCGCAAGGTCATCATGCTGGGGGACGGGGTGAATGATTCCCCCGCCCTGTCCGAGGCCGATGTGGGCATCGCCATCAGCGACGGCGCCGCCATCGCCCGGGAGGTGGCCGACATCACCGTGGCCGCCGACGACCTGAACGCACTGCTGACCCTGAAGGAGCTGAGCGACGCCCTGATGCGCCGCATCCACAGCAATTACCGCACCATCATCGGCTTCAACTTCATGCTCATCTGTCTTGGTGTGGCCGGTGTTCTGCCTCTGGCGGCCTCCGCCCTGCTGCACAACACCTCCACCCTGCTGATCAGTCTGCACAGCATGACCGATCTTCTGCCCCGGCAGGAGGCCCTGCCCCAGCAGCCCGTGGAGCAGTAAACAAGCCCCAGCGGCCCGTCCTTTATTTTGAATCACCGGCCTGGCCGTAGTAGGCGTTGGCCCCGTGCTTGCGCAGGTAGTGGCGATCCAGCAGCTCCTGGGGCATGGGGGGCAGCCCGGGGGAGAGCATCTGGGCGTGGATGGCCATGAAGGCCACCTCCTCCAGCACGGCGGCGTTATGGACGGCCTCAGCCGCGTCCCTGCCCCACACAAAGGGGCCGTGGGAGCGGACAAGAACGGCGGGAACGGCGGCGGGATCCCGGTGGGCAAAGGTCTCGATGATGACCCGGCCGGTCTCCCACTCGTAGGCGCCGGCGATCTCCTCCGGGATCATGGCCCTGGTACAGGGGATCTCGCCGTAGAAGTAGTCCCCGTGGGTGGTGCCCAGAGGGGGGATGGGACGTCCGGCCTGGGCGAAGCTGGTAGCCCAGCGGGAGTGGGTGTGCACCACGCCCCCGGCCTTGGGGAAGGCCAGATAGAGGGCCCGGTGGGTGGGGGTGTCGGAGGAGGGGCGGAGGGAGCCCTCTACCACCCGGCCGTCCTCCAGAGAGACGACCACCATGTCCTCCGGACGCAGGGCCTCGTAGGCCACGCCGGAGGGCTTGATGACCAGGACGTTTTCCTCCCGGCAGACGCCGGAGACATTGCCCCAGGTAAAGGTGACCAGATTGTGGCGGGGCAGCTCCAGATTGGCCTGCCACACGGCGTATTTCAGGTCTTCCAGCATAGAATATCCTTTCTGCCTTCGGCATGAGGAAAAGAAAAACGCTGCTGCGGCGGATCCGCCGCAGCAGCGTTCCTTTTTCTGTGAGCGATCAGCCCTTCAGATACTTCTCGTCCATGGCGCGGAAGGTATCGGCGTTGACCAGCTTGAAGTACTCGTCGAAGGAGTACATCTTGTCCAGCAGGCCGTCGTCCTGGCCCAGCTTGTGCAGCTCGGTCAGAGCGTCCATCATGGCCTTGGCGCTGGCGAACAGAGCGGTCATGGGGAAGGTGACGATCTTATAGCCCATCTTGCCGGCGTCCCAGGCGGTCAGACCGTTGGTGATGCGGCCGGGGGTGAAGCCCAGGTGGATGGGGGCCTTCAGGTGCTTGGGGAAGTACTCCAGCTCGGCGCGGTCGTGGGGGATGGGCTTGACCATGTCGGCACCGGCCTCGGCATAGGCGTTCAGACGCTCAACAGCCTCCTCGCCGTAGGCGTCGGTGCGGGCGATGATCAGGAAGTTGGGATCGGTGCGGGCGTCGACGGCGGCACGGATCTTGCCGCACATCTCGTCGATGGAGACCATCTGGGTGCCCTTGAAGAAGGGGCAGTTGACGGGCAGCTTCTGATCCTCGATGAACAGGCCGGCCAGACCGGCCTTCTCGAAGCCGCGGATGGTGCGGAAGGTGTTGGTGGCGTTGCCGTAGCCGCCCTCGGCGTCGGTGATGACGGGGATGTTCACCGCGTCTACGATGTTGCTGCAGGTCTCCAGCATCTCATTATAGGTCAGAACGCCGGTATCGGGCACACCCAGCTTGGCGCCGTGAATGCCGAAGCCGGTGGTGGCGATCAGATCAAAACCGGCGGCCTCAATGCAGCGGGCGGACAGGGCGTCGAACGCGCAGGGCGCCATAATAACGCCGTCCTTGGCCATCAATTCTCTCAGACGTTTCTTGGTATCCATTTTGAAAACCTCCAGATTTCATTTTTTGGGGTCAGTGCGTACAAGAATCAGCCCTTGGACTGCTCCAGCTCCCGCAGCAGCTCCATAGCCTGCTTCACGTCCGCGTTTTCGTGGACGATCAGCTTGATGGCCTCTACCAGGGGGGCGGGGTTGGGGTACTCCCACACAAAGCGACCGAAGGCCACGCCAGCGGCGCCGGCCTGGATCACGTTGCGGGTCATCTCCAGATAGGCCTCTACGTTGGGGCCGTGGCGGCCGCCGGCCAGCACCACGCGGGCGGGGACGGCCTCTACAATACGGGCGAACTCATCCGGGTCGCCGCTGTGGTGGATCTTCATCACGTCGATGCCCAGCTCGGCACCGGCGCGGGCGGCGTAAGCCACGTTGCGCCACTCCTCGCGATCCTCCTTGGGGATCTGCTCGCCGTTGGGGTAGAAGTGACCGATGACGGGCAGGCCCATGCGGTGGGCCTCCTTTACCGCCCGGGCGGCATTTTCGATGCCCCGGGGCTGCTCGGCCCCGCCCAGGATGCAGCCGATGGCGATGGCGTCCGCCCCGGCGGCCAGAGCCTCCTCCGGGTCGGCGGTATAGGCACTGTACCCCGGCACATAGGGGCAGGGGGTAGCGGCCTTCAGGATCAGGGAGACGCCCTCCCCCGCGTGGGGGGCGAAGCAGCGCTCCGCAATGCCCTTGTGCATGGTCATGGCGTCGGGATGGGCGCTGACGACCTGGGCGATCTTGTCCCCAACGGGGATCAGGCCGTCCATCAGGCCGCGGGCGATGGTGTGGTCAAACATGATGGCCACCATTCTGCCGTCCTTGTGGGAAAACAGGCGGTTCAGCCGGATTTCTCTGCCGAGAGAGTTCATAAAAAACGCTCCTTTCAGGGGCCATACCGGTTGGGAAACCGGTAAAACTCCTCTAAATTTATAGTATCACGTTGGATAAAGCTGTAAAACACCTATTTGGAGTGGAGATACAACCGAGCGACTGTGCTCAATCCTCCGCCGGGCGGAAGACCGCCTGGGCCTGGGCCGCGGCCTCATACCGGACCAGGAAGCGCAGGAAGCCCTCGTGCTCTGCGGGGTCGGGGCGGGAGGTGCGCTTGGTCTCATGGGCGAATACGCAGCGCTGCAGATAGTCGAAGAGCGTCTCGTCGCTCCGGCGGCAGCGGCGGTACTCCGCCAGCAGGGCCATGCCCCAGGCGCCGCCCTCACCGGCGGTATCGGTGACGGAGACGGGCACATTCAGGGCGGCTGCCATGATCCGCCGGGCGGGCTCGCCCGCGACGAAGAAGCCGCCGTGGCCGGTGATCTCCTCCAGACAGACCCCCTCCCGGGTCAGCAGACGCATGCCCGCGGCCAGGGGGGCCAGGATGGCGGACAGCTGGGCCCGGGCGAAGCCGGGCAGGGTCAGGGACACGCCCGGGGTGCGGGCCAGCAGGGCGCAGCCGTGGCTCAGGCCAAGGAGGGGCTCGCCGTTGATGCAGTTGTAGTAATAGAGACCGCCGCAGTCGGGCTCCCCCTCCATGGCGGCGTCGAAGAGCAGATCCAGGATCCTGCCCCGGGGCAGATCCGTCCCCGTGCTGCGCAGAAGGAAGCTGCGCAGCAGCTCGGCCCAGGCGTCCAGATCACCGGTGCCGTTGTTGCCGTGCACCATGGCCACATCGTCCCCCGCGGGGGTGGTGACGATGTCGATCTCGGGATAGGGGCGGCTGAGGGGGGCATCCAGCACGGCCATGGCGAAGAAGGAGGTGCCGGCGGACACGTTGCAGGTACGGGGCCGCACGCAGTTGGTGGCCACCATGCCGCTGCCCGCGTCCCCCTCCGGGGGACAGAAGGGGATGCCGGGGCGCAGCGTCCCGGTGGGATCCAGAAGGAGGGCACCCTCGGGGGTCAGCGTGCCCGCGTCCTCCCCTGCGGTCAGGACGCGGGGGAGCAGCTCCTCCAGATGCCAGGGCAGGTTCCGGGTGGCGTTGTGGGCCTCGTACCGGGCCAGCTTCTCCCGGTCATAGGTGTGCCCGGCGCTGACGGGGAACATGCCGGAGGCGTCGCCGATGCCCAGCACCTTCTCCCCCGTCAGCTGCCAGTGGATGTAGCCGGCCAGGGTGGTAAGGGTGCGGATGCGGGGGACGTGCTCCTCGCCGTTGAGAATGGCCTGCTCCAGGTGGGCGATGCTCCAGCGCACGGGGATGTTGAAGGAGAGCAGGGCG
This sequence comes from uncultured Oscillospiraceae bacterium, assembly GCA_934659445.1. Taxonomy (GTDB): domain Bacteria; phylum Bacillota; class Clostridia; order Oscillospirales; family Oscillospiraceae; genus Lawsonibacter. The sequence goes on from CAKUHV010000016.1 coordinate 5,037, forward strand.
GACAGCTCACGGGCGGCCGGGGCGGCGTTGGTGTTCTGCCAGGTGCGGAAGGGGGCCAGAAGAGCGCCCTCCCCGTCAAAGGCCAGGTAGCCGTGCATCATGGCGCTAACGCCGATGGAGCCCACGGTCTCCAGGGGCAGGCCGTACTGCTCCCGCGCGGAGCGGGCCAGGGCGGCGTAGCCGTCCTGAAGGCCGGAGCGGATCTCCTCCAGGGAGTAAGTCCACAGCCCGTCCTCGTACCGGCTGTGCCACTGGTGGGAACCGCTGGCCAGAATGCGGTGATCCTCACCCATCAGCACCAGCTTGATGCGGGTGGAGCCGAACTCGATGCCCAGGGATGTGCGGCCCTGAAGGATGGCCGCGCCTGTGTCGGAATGAGTCATGGAAGCACCTCCTGCCGGCGGCGGTTATTCGATGGCGGCGGCGATGCGCTTCAGATTGGCCAGGCCCTCCACGGCCAGGGCCTCGCCGCTGGGAGCGAAGCTGCGCCAGATGGCGCAGTTGCGGTTGGTCTCCTCAAAGCTGGGGTCGAAGGACTCGATGGTCAGGGGGCCGTCGTAGCCGATCTCCTTCAGGGCGCGGAAGAACTCCTCGAAGGGTACCAGGCCGGTGCCGGGGATGCCGCGGTCATTCTCGTTCACATGGACATAGCCCAGATACTCCTTGCCGCAGGTCTTGACCGCCCCGGCGAAGCTCTTCTCCTCCCGGATCATGTGGAAGCAGTCCAGATGCACCTTGATGTTGGGCATCCCCACGTCCTTGCAGTACTGCACGCCGTCGGCGGCGATGTTCAGGAAGTGGGTCTCGAAGCGGTTGACGCACTCCACGGCCAGGATGCCGTCCCAGTTGTCGGCGGCGTACTGGGTGATCTCACGCATGGCGTTCACCGACCACTCCCACTCCTGCTCCGTGCGGGGCTTGCCGGACAGGCAGCCCCAGCCGGCGTAGATCACGCCCGCCAGGATCTTGGAGCCCAGAATGCGGTTGATGTCCACCATCTTCTTCATGTGCTCGATGCCCCGCTGACGGATCGCGGGGTCGGGGGAGATGAGATTGGTGTCCGCGCCCAGAGTGGTGGTGGTGACGCACTGGATGCCCGCGCGATTCTTCTCCTCCAGCACGGCCTGGACGGGAAACTCGAAGGGGTGGCCGATGGCCAGGTCGATGACCTCGAAGCCCAGCTCCTTGGCCTTAGGGATGATCCAGAGATCCTTATTCAGAAAACGTTCAGTCCAGATGTAGCTGTCTACGCCGAAATGGAACATACAGATTCCCTCCTTTTAATTGGCTTGGTTGGCCGCCGCGGTGGGCGGAAAATCAGTTCAGGCCCGCGCTGCGCCTGGCCTGCCGCAGAAGGGAGACAAATCCCTGGGCCGTCCAGGCCGCCCGGCCCACAAACAGGCCGTCGATATCCGGCTGACGGATCAGCGCGTCGGCATTGTCCGGGTTGACGCTGCCCCCGTACAGCAGGGGGATCTGCCCCCCCGCGGGGCCCAGCACCCGGGTCAGGGCGCTGCGGATGACTGCGTGCTTCTCCTGCGCGTACTCCGGGGAGGCGGGAACGCCCGCCGTGCCGATGGCCCAGACGGGCTCGTAGGCCACCCAGATGCGCTCCGTGCTGCCGGCCAGCCCTTCAAGGGCGGCCAACTGGCGGCAGAGCACCCGGTCGGCCTGCCCGGCGGCCTTCTCCTCGGCCGTCTCGCCCACGCAGAGCAGGACGCGCAGCCCGTGCTCCAGAACCAGGGCCGCCTTTTTGCGGCAGTCCTCGTCCGTCTCGTGATAGATGTGGCTGCGCTCGCTGTGGCCGATCTCCACCAGGGGGACGCCGCACTCCATCAGCTGACCCACGGAGGTCTCGCCGGTGTAGGCCCCCTGCTCCTGGGCGCAGACGTTCTGCGCCCCGAACGTCAGGGGCCCTGTCCCGCACGCCGGGGATGGCAAGGTAAGAGGGGATGATGAATGCGGTCACGCTGGAGAGATCCTCCGGCCGGAGCAGAGCGCAGATGTCGGCGGCGAAGCGGGCGCTCTCTGCGATGCCCTTGGACAGCTTCAGGTTGCTGCCGAAATAAAGATGATGCTTGTCCATGGCTGCCCCCTTACAGCGGCTGCATGGTCTCGTTCTCGATCCGGACGATCTCCGCGATCTTGGCGGAGGAGTGGGAGGGGACGAAGCGGTAGTCCAGCCACTGGCCCAGGAGCTTCTATGCCAGCTCCTGCCCGATGACCCGGGCGCCGAAGCACAGCACGTTGCAGTCGTTGCTGAGGATGGAGCGCTCGGCGGAGAAGCAGTCGTGGCCCACCGCGGCGCGGATGCCCTTGAACTTGTTGGCGCAGATGCACATGCCGATCCCGGTGCCGCAGACCAGAATGCCGCGGGTGCCCGGGGCCTGGCGGGCCTTGACCATCCCGTTGTGCATCCCGATGCCGTGATCCCCGTCGCCGATCTTGCTGTCCACCTCGGTGAGGATATCCTTACTGGCAATGATGCGGTCGGCGGCGGCCAGCAACATTCCCTTTGTCTACTCAAATGTCAGATTGTCCATACAGTCTCCCTTCTCTCCGAAAAGCAGGGCTTTTCTGTGTAACGATAGCTTAAAGTTCTGTGCGGTTGGGGTCGTCGGGCTGATCCCAGATGCCCATCATGTGCAGCAGGGAGTAAGTGTTGCCCGTAGAGCCGCCCTTGAGCACAAAGCGCTTGCCCTTGATGCTGCCGTCGGCCACGATGCCCTCGCCCGCGCCGATCTCCGGCGGCTGCTCCATCTCCAGGGTGTTGACGCCCAGACGGGTGAACACGGCCTGAGAGGTCTCGCCCCCTACGATGAGGATGCGGTCGAATTTGGCGGTCTTGCAGATCTCGCCGGCGCAGGCGGACAGGTTGTCCATGATGGCGGAGGCCACGGCCTTCTGATCGAAGCGGCCGTCGGTGACCCGGGGACGCATCAGAACGTTGCTTCCGGCTTTGTTTTCCGCCAGGAAGGCGTCAATGCCCTGGGCGCGGGCCTGGTCGGCTTTGCCGTCCATCACCAGATCCATGTCCAGGTCGATGACCTTCAGCCCCACCCGCTCCTTGGCAAAGGCGATCTGGTTCCGGGTCATCTCATAGGCGGTGCCGGAGAAGCAGATGCACTGCTCGTGCACCGTGTGCCGGGGATCCAGGGTGACGGGGCCGTAGAGATAGGTGATCAGGGCCTCCACAATGCCGGTGGAGCCCGCCCACAGCACGTCGGGGTAGATGGGCTGGAGGGTGCTGATGACCTTCAGACCGTCGGCCTCGGAGATGGCGTCAAAGACCAGGATGCGCTTTCCGGCGTCGATCTGCTCCTTGACCTTCTCCACCAGGTTGGTGCCCTTCACCGCGTCGATGTCCACGGAGCCCACGGGGATGTCCGTCTGCTTCTGCAGAATGGCTGGAATATAGGACTCCCGGGGGGCTTTCAGCTTGTCGTCCCGGGAGAAGGCGGACTTGCTGAGAATCTGTCCGGCGGCATACTGGTGGCCGTACAGGGTAAAGGTCTTGCGCATGGGGATGTGATCCATGATGAAGCACAGGCGCTTGCCCGTGGCGTCGAAGATGCCCTCGATCTCATATCCAGCGTTGCCGCGGAAGCCGGTGTCCATCTTCTTCATCAGCAGCTGATCGGGGTAGTCACGCACCTTGACGGCGGCGTCATAGGTGCGCTGATAGGCCTCCTTCCCGGGAATGGTGCGGGAGGAGAGGTTCACCGCGACGATCTCGCGGGCCTTGGTGCGGGGGAGGATCTCCACGTTTCCGTCGGCGCAGACCATGGTAGGCACGGGCTCCTTGCAGCCGCAGGCCAGGGACACACAGTCTACAGTTCCGGTCAGATCGTCAGAGAGCATAGTCAAGTTAAGCAAAGCGTCCACCTTCTTAGTTCAAATTTCAATCGTTCCGATTGCGAAAAACGGTTTTCGGGCAGGGGGTCATTCCCACCACTGCCACTGATCCACCCGGCCCGACCTGCAGGTCTGGATGAAATCAAGGGTCATCTCCCGGGAGGGCATGTGCTCCGAGCAGCTGCGGCCGGAGACCGTCAGCGCGGCGGAGGCGGAGGCGTACCCCATGGCCTGGGCCAGGTCGGCCCCCCGGGTCAGCTCAGCCAGGAAAGCGCCGCTGTAAGAGTCGCCCGCCCCCTGGAGGGAGATCACCCGGCTGGGGAAGGCCTTCTGCACCACGGTGCGTCCGTCGGACGTAAAGGCGGTGGAGCCGTCCTCGCCGTGCTTGATGAGCACGATGGACACCCCCCGCTCAAAGCAGCGCTGGGCCGAGCGCAGGTCGTCCTGATTGCCGGGCAGGAAGGCCTTTTCCAGCACGTCCATCTCCTCCCGGGTGGTGATGAGGATGTCGCACAGCCCCATCATCAGGTTGTAGTAGACGGAGGTCTGAAGCTCAGAGTGCCAGGACTGGGCCCGGTAGTCCGGGTCGAAGGCCACCAGCACGCCGCTGCGCCGGGCGTACTCCACGGCAAGGAACATGGCCTCGCGGGCGGGGGAGTCGGACAGAGATGCGCCGGAGACCAGCAGAATGCCCGCCTGGGCGATATAGGCCTCGTCCATCTCCTCCGGCAGCATGTGCAGGTCGGCCACGTCGCAGCGGTAGAGGTTGCTGCGCTTGCGGTTGGGGCCCATGCGCTCGGCCACGGACAGGCCGGTGCGCACGGCGGGGTCGCCGCAGCGCAGGATATGGGAGGTATCAATGCCCTTGCCGCCCATATAGGCGATCAGATAATCCCCCAGGATGTCCTCTCCCACCTTGCCGATGTAGCCCGTGCGGATCCGGTGCTGAGCCATGGATACGGCGGTGTTGGCGGGGGAGCCGCCCAGGAACTTGGTGTATTGATGCTCCGTGGCGGTGGAGCCGTAGGTGTCGGGCACAAAGTCCACGCTGGCCCGGCCCATGGCGATCACGTCCAGGGTGCGGTCTGTTTTCAGGTTCATAGTGTTCCCTCCTTATTCCAGATGACAACCGGCGGTGTCGCCCGCCAGCTCCAGGGCCTGATCCACGGTCAGTCCCCCGTGGATGATCCCCTTCAGTCCGGCCAGAACGGCGGCGGGATATTGGTGCTGCCAGATGTTCCGGCCGTAGGCCACCCCGGCGCAGCCCGCCTGTACCCCCTGCCAGGTCATGTCGAAGCACTCCCGCAGGGTGGCGCACTTGGGGCCGCCGGAGATGATCAGCCTGCAGGGGGCGGCGATGGCCACGATCCGGGCAAAGGACGCACCATCCCCGGTGTAAAAGGTCTTGATGACGTCCACGCCGATCTCCTTGGCCGCCCGCACGGCGTAGCCCACGTTTTCCACCGTGCGCTGCCGGTCGGCGGGGATCATGCCGCCGTTGGGATAGGCGTGCACCATCATGGGGACGCCCGCCCGCTGGGCCTGGGCGGCGATGCGGGCGGCCAGCTCCAACGACTGGTTTTCCCGTTCATCACACATGGTAAAGCCCATGGATACGGCGTCCGCCCCCAGGACAGAGGCGTCCTCCACGCTGGCCACCTGGGTCTCGATGGGCCCGGTGAAGCGGGTGCGGTTGGTCAGCTTCAGCACCAGGGCGGAGCGCCCGGCCAGATGGCCGGTGTACTGCATGGCCGGGCCGCGGTGCATCATCACGGCGTCGGGCTGCTGGGGGCCCAGCAGGGTGAACAGGGCGTCCAGGTCGGCGATCCCCCCCTGGGGGCCCGTCTTGATGCCCTGGTTGACCGCCACGATCACAGTGCGGCCGTCGGGGGCAAAGATGTGCCCGGCGCGCAGCTGCTTTCCCGCGGCGGACAGGCTGGTATACATGGGTCATTCCTCCTTTTCTGCCGCCGGGGCCGGGCCGGTGAGGGGCTGGGCCCTGTACTGCTGAAAGGCATCCGGAGACATGGCTCCGGCGCCCCGCAGCAGGGTGTGCAGGCGGCAGGCTTCGATGAGATATTCTGTTTTTCCATAGGCGGCGTTCACCGTGGGGGCCGCCACGATGCAGCCGTGGCGGTGCAGCAGAACGGCGTTGACGTCCTGCCGGGCGAACTCCGCCGCTGTGCTTTGGGCCAGAGCCTCCGACCCGGCGCGGTAGAGCCCCACCAGGCGCACCCGGCCCAGCTTGATGCCATGGGCGGGGGCGTACAGGGGCAGCTCGCGCTCCGGCCAGAGCAGGATGCTCACGGCGATGCAGTCCAGGGGGTGCAGATGAAAGACGGCCCGCACCTCCGGCCGGGTCTGATAAATCTCCCAGTGCATCCGCCACTCCTTGGAGGGGGCGGGGCCGGAGAGAACGGCGCCGTCGGCGGCGTTCAGAACGGTCATGCCCTCAGCAGTCAGCTCGTCCAGCCGCTCCCCGGTGGGGGAGATGAAAATGCGATCCCCCAGACGGAGGGACACGTTCCCGCTGGTGCCCCCCACAAAGCCCCGCTGTACGCACTGGGCGGCCCGGACCAGGAGCAGCTCCAGTTCCTTCTGTGTCTCCATGGCGGGCCTCACATATTCTCCCGCACAGCGCTGTAAAGCTGGCGGTAGCCGCGGATGAGTACGCTCTCCGGCGTGACGGTGAGGAAATGGGTGATGCCCGGGCAGTCCTTGTACTTGGCCGCATCCTCGGGCTTTTCGATGTAGGTGCCGGAGCATTTGCCGTACTGCAGGCACAGCTCGGACACCCGGCGCACTGCCTGCTCCACCAGGGGGTGCCTGGTCTGTCCGGGCACGCCGCAGGCCACAGAGAGATCCACCCGGCCCACATTCACAATGTCGATGCCCGGGGTGGCGATGATCTCCTCCATATGTTTCACGCCCTCCTCGCCCTCGATGTTGACGGCGATGACGAGCTGCTTGTTTGCGTTTTCATAGTAGGCGGTCTGATCCCGGCCGCCGAAGTCGTTGGCCCGGACGAAGGGACAGGCGCCGCGGTCGCCCTCCGGGGCGAACTTGGCAAAGCGGACGATCTGCCGGGCCTGCTCCGCGGTGGACACCGTGGGGACGCGGATGGCGTCAAAGCCCATGTCCAGCACCTTTTTGATCACATCCTCGTCGATCTTGGGCACGCGCACCATGGCGGGCAGATCCACGCTCTGGGCGGCCCGCAGCATGGCCACGGTCTGCGCCGTGGTGGCGAAGGAGTGCTCGTTGTCGATGATGATATAGTCGCTGCCCGCTTCCTTCAGGATCTCCACGATCTCGGGGCAGGGGAACTGCAAAATCGTCCCCATAAACTTACGGTTTTCGTTCAACAGATCCCGGAAGTGTTTCATATCGGTCTCCTGCTTTCTGAAAAATCGCTGCGGGCGCAGGTCTGTGCGCCCGCAGCGGCAGAAATTACCTGTGGGTCTCGCCGTCGACGGTCTCCATCTGGGCGAAGTAGTTCTTCAGGTTCTGGGCGGTGGCGGGGTCGAAGCCCTCGGTGAAGTCGGTCTCCACAAAGGCCTCGGTCATGCGGCAGGCCAGATCGTAGGCCACGATGTTGCCGCCCATGGCCAGCACGTTGCAGTTGGTGATGGTGCGGGCCATCTTCGCGGTGTGCAGACTCTCGCACAGACCGCAGTAGACGCCGGAGTACCGGTTGGCCACCAGGTTCACGCCCATGCCGGAGCCGCACAGCACGATGCCCAGGTCATACTCCTTGGCGGAGACGGCCTTGCCCACGGCGCTGCCCACCTCTACATAGGTCATGGTGCCCTGGGTGGCGTCGGTGAAGTCATAGCCCTTTTCGGCCATAAAGGCGACCAGCTTCTCCTTCAGATGGAGGGCGGACTCCTCCGCGGCGATGATGATTTTCTTGCTCATAGCTGTATTCCTTTCCGCGCTCACAGCTTGCCGTGGCGCTCAATGATCTTGTCGGCCAGGGCGATGATCTCCTGGGCCTTGTTGATCACCGGGGGATCCAGGAAGGCGCCGTCCACCCAGATCTCGCTCTGCCCCTGGGCCAGGCCGGCCTGATAGCCGTCGATGATCCGGTGGGCGGCGGCCACATCCTCCTCCGTGGGGGAGAACACCTGGTTGATGATGCTGATCTGGGGCATCATGGACACGGAGCGGCCGCTGAAGCCCATCTGCTTGATGTCGTAGGTGTCCTTGCGGATGAACTCGTTCATGTTGTCCATCTGGTCGGGACGGCAGACGATGGTGGTGTCGAAGGCCTGAACCCCGGCGGCGTTGGCCTCGATGGCCAGGCGCTGCTTGGCGTACAGCAGTTGGGTGGAGCCCACAGTGAGATCCCGGTCGATGCCCAGAGCGCAGGTAAAGTCCCCCGCGCCGAAGCCCACGCCGGTGACGCGCTTACTGCAGGTGGCCATCTCATAGACGTTGCGCAGGCCCAGAGGGGTCTCGATCATCAGGATCAGCTCAATGGTGTTGCGGGGGATGCCGTGGGTCAGTTCATACTGGGTGAGGATGGCGTCCACACCGATGACGTAGTCCCGGCTCTCGCACTTGGGCAGGCGGATCACGTCGGGCACGCAGGGCAAAATGGCCTCCAGGTCGTCCCGGCCCCACTCGGTGTCCAGTCCGTTGATGCGCACGCCGCGCTCCTTGCCCTTAAAGTCCCAGGTGGACAGGGCGGCCACGGCCATGGCTCGGGCCTCCAGCTTGTCGCAGGCGGGGCACATGTCCTCCAGCTCCAGAACGATCACGTCGGCATCGCTGTTGTCAATGGCGTCCCGCAGCTTGGCCTGATTGTTGCCGTTGACCCACAGAAGGGTTCTTCTCAGTTTTTTCATGTGTTACCTCTTACTTCTTGCCCCGGTTGTTGATCCGCTCCAGACGATCCAGGATCAGCTCCGCCTTGCTGACCACGGGGGGATCCACATACTTGCCGTCCACATAGACGTCGGAGATCTGGTCGGCAATGGCCTTGTTGTAGGCGGCGATGACCCGGTTGGCCCAGTCGATCTCCTGCTCGGTGGGGCTAAAGGCCTTGTTCACCAGGGGGATGTGGTTCAGGTCGCCCACGGAGCGGCCCTCGAAGCCGTCCCGCTTGTCGTTCAGGCAGTCCTGCATATAGAAGTCCAGATCGCCGGAGAACATGACGCCGGAGTCGATGGCCTGCACGCCGGCGGCCTTGCAGGACAGCACCACCTTCTGGCGGGCGTACAGCAGATCCAGGGAGCGCAGCTCATACTGGCGGGTGACCTGCATAGAGGCGGTCAGATCCTCCATGCCGATGCCCATGGCGGTGACGCGCTTGCAGCAGCGGGCCATGTCATAGCTGTTCATAACGCCCAGGGGGGTCTCGATCATCAGGATCAGCTCGATGGTATCCCGGGGCAGCCCGTTCTCCTCCTCCAGCTTGCCCAGAATGGAGTCCATGTTCAGCACATACTCCACGGTCTCACACTTGGGCAGACGCACGGCGTCGGGCAGGGCGGGCAGAACCTCTTTCAGGTCGTCGGCAAAGAAGGGGGTGTCGGGGGCGTTGACGCGGACAACGCGCTCCTTGCCCTTGAAGTCCCAGTTCTTCAGGGCGTCGTAGGTCACCTTGCGGGCCTCGGGCTTGTTGGGGACGGTGACGCCGTCCTCCAGATCCAGAACGATGGAGTCCACGTCGCTTTCGATGCCCTCCTTCAGCTTCTCAGCGTCGTAGCCGTTGACCCACAGCAAAGAACGTCTTACTCGCATAATTTTCATGCTCCTTTCCAATGGTATGTTTGGATCCCGCCCCCGAAGCCGGGGGCGGGGGAGATACGGATACGGGCTCAGCCCTGGGCCATCACGTCGTCCACAATGGCCCAGAAGTCATCCTCGTACAGGGGGATGCCCTTCTTGGCCTCGGCGGCGGCGTACAGGCGCTTCATGATCTCGGGATAGAACTTCTCGGGCACGTCGCGGCCGGCGGCCTGGGCGGACAGGCGGATGACCGTCTCGTCGGTCAGCTTGCCGTAGATCACGCCCAGCTTGGCACCGATGTCCTCGGGCACGATGCTGCGGCCGGCCACGGGGCGGGTGAACTGCTCGATGGCGTGGGCGGCAGCCTCCTCGGCAAAGACGTTGGCCCCCACGAAGGGCTTGCTGGCGGGGATCTTGATGCCGGAGATCTGCTCCACATACTTGGCCAGCTCCATGACCTTCTCGGTCTTCAGGCCGGTGGGGCGCTTATACAGGGTCTCCAGGGTGACCATCAGCTCGAACAGACAGGCGTTGCCGGCCCGGTCGCCCAGACCGTTGGCGCACAGGTCGATGAGCTTGGCGCCGGCGCGGATGCAGCTGATGGCGTTGGCCAGGGCCAGGCCGAAGTCGTTGTGGCAGTGGGCGCCGATGATGCAGCCGTAAGGCTCGGCAATGCGCACGGCGTTGGAGATGGCAGTATAGAAGCTCTCCGGCGTGGCCACGCCGAAGCTGTCGGCGATGCGGATGCGGTCGGCGCCGTTGCGGGCGGCGGTCTCTACGCACTCCATCAGGAAGGTGAACTCCGCTCGGGTGGCGTCGGTAAAGCTGATATTCACCAGCTTGCCGGTGCTCTTGATATACTTGGTGACCTCCTCGACCCGGGCGAGCAGGGCCTGCTTGACCTCCTCGTTCCACACCTTCTGGTTGTAACGGCTCACCTCAAACCCGCCGTGGATGATGTCGGGGTTGCAGACGGCAGCGGCGTCCACCTGCTCCTTCCACTGGGGAGACTGGGCGGCGGTCATGATCTCGGTCTTGGCGTGCAGACCCATGGCGCAGATCTCCTTGCAGATCTCCAGCACCGTGGGGTTCAGGCCGGGGGTGGTCAGCTGGATCTGGCCGATGCCCAGATCGTCCAGCTTGCGCACGAGCTCAAACTTCTCTTCCCGGGTGTAGCTGACGCCGGGGGACTGCTCGCCCTCGCGGAGGGTCAGGTCACAGTAGATGATGTCGTCTGCGGCAGGGAAGGTGCCGGCCCAGGGGCAGGTAGTGGAACGGATCATAGTAGTGCTCCCCTTTCTGTATGATCTGCCGGTGAGCATACCTGCTTTGTACGGAAAGCGCAGAAGACTACAGGACGTACAAAACAGAGCAGGAATCCCGGCACTCTCACTATAAGAATATACAAGAAATGGCTTTTTGTAAATTGTTAAATTGTATTGCAGATACAACCTGGAGGGTGTGGGACAACTTGACAAAAGAGAGCCGATGATATAAAATTTTTGAAAAGTATGATAATTTGGTCTGCCCCTGAGCGGCCGCAGGGCCGGGGGAGGAGAAGGAGACTGCATTTTCATGGACGATTACGGCTACTTTTTGCTGATCGCAGAGGAATTGAACATCAGCCGCGCGGCCAAGCGCGCGTTCATTTCCCAGCAGAGCCTGAGCAAGTATCTGAAGCATCTGGAGGACTCCTACGGCACGGCACTGTTCACCCGGAAACCGGAATTCGCCCTGACCCCCGCCGGGCGCATTGTGCTGGAAAAGGCCATGCAGATCCGCTCCTTACAGTCGGAGATGAAGCGGGAGCTGGCGGAGCTGAAGACAAATCCCCACGGAACCATCAACTTCGGCGTGACCCCCGGCCGGGGCGAGGTGATCCTGCCCCTGGTGTTCCCAGACTTCCACGAGCGCTACCCCAATGTCAATATACGGGTGAAGATCGGCATGACCTCTAAAATGACCAGCATGGTGCAGAGCGGGGGCCTGGATCTGATGGTGGGCGTGAATCCGGAGATCACGCCGGATCTGAAGGAAATGCTGATGTATAACGAGCCGTTCTATCTGGTCGTGTCCAACACGATCCTGCAGCGGTACTTCTCCTCGGACTTCCCCCTGTGCAAGCTGCGCTTTGCCAACGGCGTGGACATCCGGGAATTCCAGGATATCCCCTTTGTGGGCAACTCGCCGGACAGCCACTTTTATGAGCTGACCAACCAGTATATCCGTCAGGCCGGGGTGAAGCTCAACGAGATCTTCTGGATGGACAACGGCCTTGTGCACCTGTCTCTGGTGCAGCAGGGGGCGGGGGCCTGCTTCCTGCCGCTGATGCAGAAGCAGCGGATCGTAGAGATGAACCGCAGTGCCTCGGCCGCGCAGCAGCTGAATGCCTTCCCCCTGAAGGGACACACGGGGAGCAGCCGGATCTCGCTGGTGCTGCCCCGGCAGCGGGCCATGACGCCCTATCTGGAGTATTTCGTCTCCTTGCTGGCGGAGAAGGTCTCTCACATCACCCAGAGCGGCGTGGCCGATGCCGACGGCGGCTGGGACTAAAGATTTATCATGAGGTAAAAACAAGATCGCTCCGCTGCGGTGCAGCGGAGCGATCTTTTGCTGTTTGAACAAGAAGCAGGGAAGTCAAACAGGAGGAGTTTTGCCTTGTGCTTACTTAGCTTCCTTTTTACGAGCCTTAAGCATAAGAGGCCGGAAGATGAGGAAGCCGATGATAACGGGGACAACAAACTGGATGATGCCTGCGATATAAACAGGCATATCGTTGCCCGCAGCAACCAACGGGGGACACAGAGAAGTGAAAAAGGCGGTCCAGAAGAAAATACCGGAGTAAACGCCGTGAGCCTCGGGGGAGCAGGCCTCACCGTTGGGATCTACAGCACGAACCAGAGCCATACCAGTGGGGGTGGCGCCGGTGGACTGACCGATGATCATCAGGGCCTTCTCGAACCACTGCTCCTTACAGGTCATCTTGGCCATGAACAAGGGCCAGATGCAGGTGAGGACGCAGATGATGATGGACATAATTACGATGGGGACGATGTTGTTGACCAACACGGTCAGGTTCAAAGTGGCCATAGCGCCCACCAGCAAGATCTCCAGCGCCACGCCGGACAGCTGGTTGACAGTTTTCTTGTCCACATACTTGTCCATCTTGACCAGCTTGAAGAAATACCAGCCCACCAGGCCGCCCAGAGTGTCCCACGCCAGCTTAGAAACCCCGGACAGAACGGGGAGGATCATGACGAACAGCTCGCCGATGCGCTCGCCGATCCACATGGAGGCCAGAATGAAGGCCAGCTGCAGAGCGATGGCGTTGACGCTGTTGGAGGTGGTCTTCTGGGTACCGATGCTCTTCTGCTCAGACTCGGGCAGAACACCGCCGTAGTACCAGTCGGGCTTCTTGTCGACGTCCTTGACGAAAGTAGCCCAGCCGCGGCGCACGCCGATGTTCACCACCAGCATGCCCATGGTCATGGCGGCGATGATGCCGAAGGTGGCCAGCACGATGCCCAGGTCGGTGTAGTCAGCCAGACCGGTAGCCTCCTGGAACACGCCGCCTGCGGCAGCAGCGGTACCGTGGCCGCCGTAGAAGGCCTGAACGGCCAGGAAGCCCCAGCCTTCAGGCAGAGTGGGCCAGATCTTACACATGATGGCGCCCAGACCCAGTCCCAGAGCCATCTGCCAGCCGTAGACGCTGTGGACGACCATCATATAGTCGCCGTAGGACTCCAACTTGCTGCGGTTGATATCGGTGCCGAAAACAAGGGCACACATGATAAAGCGGATCATGGCACCGGAGTAGCCAGAAAAGCTCTCGGGCACGGCCACCAGATTCAGACACTGGGGACCTAGAGCCAGCAGCAGCAGGCCGCCGATGATGGAGGAGGCCAGGAAGATTTTCTGCAGGGGTTTGACGATTTGACGAATTACCATACCCAGAAGCAGGAATACGCCCAGTACCGTCAAATCGGTCAGAATTGCGCTCATTGATTTTCTCTCCTTTTACTTGTTTATATTATTTGCCGCATTGCCGCAGCAAATGAATACACGGGTGAAGCTTATTCGCCGACGCTCTTCAGGTCGTCGCACAGGCCCTTATAAGCCTTATACAGCATGGCGGTGGGCAGGTCGGTGTGGTAGTGGGACACGCCCTTGTAGCCCTTGAAGCGCTCGGCGTCCTTGCCGTCCACCACCTGAACGGAGCAGCTCTTTCCATACTTCTCGCACAGGTTGGCGGCGTCCAGAACGGCCTGCATCACCAGGGGGTGGAACACCTGGCCGGGCACGCCCAGGGCACAGGACAGATCCACGTTGCCCACGGAGATGGTGTCCAGACCGGGAGTAGCGATGATCTCTTCCAAATTTTTCACGCCCTCAACGCCCTCGACGATGACGGAGACCACAACCTGGCGGTTGGCTTCGGCGTAGCAGTTTTCACGGTTGGTGCCGTAGTCGTTGCAGCGGACAAAGGGGCAGCTGCCGCGGATGCCCTCGGGCGGGTACTTGCAGTAGGACACGGCCAGAGCAGCCTCCTCCGCGCTGGAGACGCCGGGGATTTTGATGGCGGAAGCGCCCATATCCAGGGCCTTCTTGATCATGCCCTCGTCCAGACCGGGCACACGCACCATGGTGGCCATGCCGCAGGCCTCGGCGGTGCGGATCAGGTGCATCACCTCGGTGAGGGTGAGCTGTTCATGCTCCAGATCGAAGATCACGAAGTCGACGCCAGCCAGCTTCATGGCCTCCAGTCCGTTGTCATCGGGGGACATCATGTAGGTGCCGATGAAGCGGTGACCGGAATTCAGCAGATCCCGGAAGGTTACTTTCATTGGATTTCCCCTTTCCTTTTCCTCCGTTTTCCTAAAAAACGGGCCGCGGCAGCGCACGGTGAAATTCACCAAATCGCGCCGCCTGTTTTGTCTGGCCGTAGTATATCTCGTCGGTACTACTCCTGTAAAACACATAATTCGGATAGGCATACAACCGCACAGCTGTGAATGACAGGCAATCCAGGACGGGACAAGGGCTGCGGGGCACAGACAGGAAAAAGCTCCGCCCCTCAAAAAGAGAGACGGAGCTTTCGAAAAGGGGAAAGAGAGAGTGGAGAATGGAATCAGCCGAAGGGCCAGCTGCCGCCGAAGGGCCACTGGCTGTAGCCGCTCTGGCCCTGCTGCTGCTGAGACTGCTGGGTCTGCTGCGGGTTGTTGGCCTCGGTCTGGGCGTTCTTTTCGTCGAAGGTGATGGTCAGCTTGAGCTCCTTCTGGCTGCGGATGACCGTCAGGGTGGCGGTGTCCCCGGCCTTGTAGCCAGTGGACAGGGCGGCGGTCAGAGCGGAGGGGGAGTCGATGGCGGTGTCGTCAATGGCGGTGATCACGTCGTTGACCTGAAGCCCGGCCTTCTGGGCGCAGGAGCCGTCGGCCACGTAGCTGACGGCGGCCCCGGCGGGGATGCCGTAGCGCTGGGCCTCGGAGGACACGGAGTCGACCTGAACGCCCATGTAGGGCTTGCCGGTGACATAGCCGTGCTCAATGAGGTCGGCGATGATCTCCTTCACGTCATTGATGGGAAGGGCGAAGCCCAGACCTTCGGCGGACACGCCGGAGGTGGACTGGGTGTACTTGGCGGAGACGATGCCCACCACGCTGCCGTACTGGTCAAACAGGGGGCCGCCGGAATTGCCGGGGTTGATGGCGCAGTTGGTCTGAAGCACGTTCAGGGTGACGGACTCGGTCCGGCCGTTGACGTTGGTGCTGCTGGTGGTGATCAGCCGGTCAAGGGCGGAGACGATGCCATCGGTCAGGGTATAGGTCAGCTCGCCCAGAGGGTTGCCGATGGCGTACACCGGCTCGCCCACCACCAGCTTGCCGCTGTCGCCCAGAGTGACGGGGGTCAGGCCGGCGGCCTCGATCTTCAGCACGGCCACGTCGTTGTCCTGCTCGCCCCCCACCAGCTTGGCGGGGTATTTGTCGCCGTTGGCGAAGGCCACCTCAACGGTGACGGAGGAGTCCTTGGCGGCATCCTCGATCACGTGGTAGTTGGTGACGATGTAGCCGTCCTGGGTCAGCACGAAGCCGGAGCCGGAGGCGGCGGAGGTGGAGGTCTGGCCGAAGATGTTCACCGAGGTGGTGGACACGGTGATGCCCACGCAGGAGGCCAGATTGGCGGCGTACAGCTCGGCGGGGGTCATGGCCTGACCGCCCTTGCTGTTCACCACGGTCTGCACCTGGGGGCGCTCCATCTCCTGCACCACGGTGGTGCCGCCGCTGTTGGCGCGGCTGGTATACAAGGCAGCCCCGCCCGCGCCGGCCCCGCCGCCCACCAAGGCGCACACCAGCACCAGAGCTATGGCCTTGCGCCAGCCACCCTTCTTCCGGGGGGGCTGCTCCGGACCCACGGGGCCGCCGGAGGTGGGAATGGGGTTTTGATAGCCGTAGCCGTTCTGGGGGCCGGGGTCCTGCTGATAATATCTGTATTCGTTCTGATCTGTCATATTGGATCACTCCTTGATGAGACGGCGCGCCGCAGGTGCGCCCCTCTTGCTTACAATGGTGATGATACCCGGAAAATATGAAAAAAGCATGACGAAAAGAGGATTCTTTTTTGAACTTTTCCGGAATAGTCTGAAAACAGCGCCCTTCGCCGAAGGGGAAGCCCCGATTTCAATTTGTGTTCCCCTGCGGAAGAAATGCTGTGTTCCCGCCCCCTGCGGGGGCGGGAACACCAGCTTGTCGAAAAAGTCTTTTCGACAAGCTGGTGAAGATTTTGAAACTTTGAAAAAGTTCCAAAATCTTATGATTAAAAACGAAAGACACCCTTCCTGGGTTTCTTTCGTAACTATCTTCCTTCCCGTATCTCTGCGTTCCACTACTTTTTCGACAGTCTCATGTTCCCGCCCCCTGCGGGGGCGGGAACATGAAAGGGATCGGGAGAGCGCGAAGGGCGCTGCTGCGCATCAGGGTTCGTCCTTTGCCCCCGACAGAATGGCGGCGATGTCGTCCGCCGCGGCGTTCAGGTCCCGGTGTACGCCGGAGAACAGGCCGATCTGGGCCAGATTCTGACACACCAGCACCAGAATGGGGGCCAGGATCATCCCCCACACCCCGGCCAGACGCATCCCCACATAGATGCTGACCAGAGAGAGGATGGGGGACAGCCCCGTCTGATCCCCCACGAACTTGGGCTCCATCACCCGGCGGAACATGGCGATGACCCCCCAGATGGCCATCATGCGGATGGCGGCGGGGTAGTCCCCCAGGAACAGGGCGATCACCGCCCAGGGCACCATCACCGTGCCGGAGCCCACGATGGGGATAAAGTCCAGCACCGACAGCCCCAGAGCCAGCAGCAGGGCGTAGCTCTGCCGGGTGACCACAAAGCCCACGGCCAGAATGGCGAACACACCCACAGACAGCAGCAGCTCCGCCCGCAGATAGCCGCCGAAGGCGGCCAGAGCGGTGGTGCGGACCTGTCCGCAGAAGCGGCGCAGCCGGGGGTCCATGGAGGCGATGACCCGCTGGCGCAGATCGGGCCAGTCCGCCGTCAGGAAATAGGTGGCCATGAAGAAGAATACCAGCGCCACCACGAAATAGGACAGGGCGGCGGCCTTGGCCCCGGCGAAGGAGGCCAGATCCCCCACCTGGGGCAGGGTGGTGGGCACCAGCCCGATGAGCCAGTCCAGAAGGCTCTTTTCCGGCTTGGCCAGCTCAACGGGCAGCATGGCGGCCAGCCGCTCCAGCAGGGCGTCCAGATTCTGTACCTGTTCCATGGCCGCGGCCAGCAGAGCGTCCCAGTTGTTCACAAGGCTCACCGCCTCGGACACCAGCATCTGCCCCAGCCAGAACAGCACGCCGCCGGCCACCCCCAGCAGGAGCAGCAGCAGGAGCATGGTCAGCACCCGGCGGTTCCACCCCAGCCGCCGCTGGCCCCAGCGCACCAGCGGGTCTAACGCCGCCGCCACCACCACGGCCAGCACAAAGGGGGCCAGCAGAGACAGCACCCATCCCCCGAATTTCCAGAGCAGCAGCACCCCCAGCAGGAGCAGCAGCAGCCGCAGACCCAGCCGCAGCCACAGCTGGCCCCGCTGATACCAGGTCAATTGTCCGTTGTTCATCGTTCTCGCCCCTCGGTTCCAGTTTCTTCCGCCATTATACCCCGGTGTGCCCGGAAAAAAAACAACATTTTGTAAACGGCGTCGGGCAGAATGGCGGTCATGCCAGAGTTTTTTCCAGACAGACCAGCCGGACCCCGGAAATGCTGTTGAAGCGGCAGTCCACGATGCCCGCCTCCTGATAGCCCAGCCGGGCATACAGGGCCCGGGCGCTGCAGTTTTTCTCGTTAGTGTCCATGCGGAGATAGGGACAGCCCTTTTCCCGGGCGTACTCCTCGTAGAAGCGGACAAAGGCGGTGCCCAGCCCCCTGCCCCCCTGAAGGGGATCTACCACCAGAGTGTGCAGCACCATCACCTGCTCCACCGGGGCCTGCGGGTGCTGCCACCGGGCATTGGCGTACTCCGGCACCTGGATCTGGTT
>CAKUHV010000017.1 GCA_934659445.1 uncultured Oscillospiraceae bacterium
GCGGGGCAGCCCTGCGGCCACCATATAGTCCGCCAAACCCTGGGTGGCCCGGCGCACTACGTAAAGGTTCATGCGGTTGGGTCCGGCCCCCAGTACCCCCCGCAGGCCGCCGGTGCCGAACTCCAGATCCCGGTAAAACCGGTCGTAAAGCTCGTCCCTGTCCCGGACGGGGTCCAAAGACTCCAGCTCCCGGTGCAGGGTCTCATCCTCCGCCTGATCCATCCAGCGGCGATAACACTCCATTGCATCCATGCAGAACCCTCCTGCAAAAAATCACTTCTGCTTCATTAAAGCACAACCTTTTCCCGCCGTCCAGAACAAATTGGTTGCATTGGCCCCGGCGGATTGGTAAAATAAAGGCAGAACCAAAGGAGAGAGGGGGATGACCGTGAGACGCATTGTGCCGCTGCTGCTGGCGCTGGCGCTGCTGACCGGCTGTGCCCGCGCCGGGACCCAGGACGTGACCGGGCTGGCCCCGGAGGAGGGGGAGCGCCTTGTGATCTGCACCCCCCACAAGGAGAGCGTCTATGCCCCCCTGATCGAGGAGTTTGAGCAGCGCACCGGCATCTGGGTGCAGGTGGAGACCGGGGGCACCGCCACCCTGCTGGAGAGCATCGCCGCGGGAGAGAGCAGCGCCGACCTGATCTTCGGCGGCGGGGCCGACAGCCTGGACGCCTACAGCGGCTGCTTTGCCCCCTACACCAGTCCCAACGCCGCCTGCATCGCCCCGGAGTACGATCTGGGACAGGGACAGTGGACCCCCTTCTCCGTGCTGACCACGGTGCTGATCTACAACACCAAGCTGGTGCGGCAGAATCCGCCGGACAGCTGGCAGAGCCTGCTGGACCGGGGCTGGCGGGGGCGGGTGGCCTTTGCCGATCCGGGCAGCTCCGGCTCGGCCTACACCGCCCTGTGTACCCTGCTCCAGGCTCTGGACGGCGGGGAGGACAAGGTGCTGACCGCCTTTGTGCGCAATCTGGATGGGCAGATCCTGCCCGATTCCAGCGACGTGATCACCGCCGTGGCGGACGGCAGCTGCTACATCGGGGTCACGCTGGAGGAGACCGCCCGCAAGGCGGTGGCCGACGGACTGGACCTGGCGGTGGTGTATCCCAGAGAGGGCACCTGCGTGCTGCCCGACGGGGCGGCGGTGGTCGCCGGCTGCGCCCACCCGGACAACGCGGAGCGATTCATCGATTTCCTGCTGGAGCGGGAGACCCAGCAGCGGCTGATCACCAACTTCTTCCGGCGCAGTGTGCGGGCCGATCTGGCGGAGGACGGCCTGCCGGCGGCCCCCGCCCTGGACTACGATCTGGAGCGGGCAGACACCGGGCGGCAGCAGCTGCTGGAGCGCTGGCGGGAGCTGACCGGGGAGGGGACGCCATGATCCGAAATTGGGTAAGGCGGTCCTTCCGCAACCGCATCTTTCTGACGGTGCTGCTGGCGGCGCTGGTGCCCCTGCTGCTGTGCGACGTACTGATGACTCAGGTGATGATCGCCCGCAGCGAGCGGGATCTTGCCGCGGAGGCCCGGCAGGAGATGGACCAGCTGGAGGGGCGGCTGGACGGGCTGCTGGAGCAGTGCGTGGCCGCGGCAGACCGGCTGGCGGGCAGCACCGTGACCCGTTCGGCCCTGCGCCGGGGCGGGGACGACTCCCGCATCCTGTATCAGCTGCTGTACCGGGACACGGTGGCCCTGCGGGACTACGCCGACTTTGAGATCTACGACGGGGCGGGGAAATGCCTTTATACCACCGCCTCCGCCCTGCCCGCCGACCGCAGCGGGGACTGGGGGGTGCTGCGGGCCGCCCGGCAGGGGACAGGCACCGTCCTGCGGGCGGAGAGCGGCGGCCTGACCGGGGCGCGCACCATCACCACCCGGGAGGGGGAGGTACTGGGCTATGCGGTGTTCCGCATGACCGGCGGCAACTTCGATGCCCTGTTTGCCCCGGGCCTGCGGCCGTCGGACGACGTGCTGCTGGTGGACCCCACCTGGCGCATGGTGTACTGCACCCAGTCGGCCCACGCCCAGGACACCCTGTCCGCCTTGCGCGCCCAGCTGCTGTCCGGCCAGCCCCTGACCGGGGGCGAGACGGACTGCGGCTACTACGTTTCCTCCGGCGCACAGACGGGGCTGTTCCTGATCCTGCAGCAGCCCAGGACCTATACCGCCCAGGTGGTGCGCTCCATCTATTTTGTGGCCGGGGTGATGGGGCTGCTGTGCCTGGGTCTGTGTCTGGTGTGCGCCTGGTGGCTCAGCCGCCACCTGTCCGAGCCGGTGGGCGAGCTGGACGCGGCCATGGGCCGGGTGGAGAGGGGCGACTACGACGTGCGTATCCGCAGCACCCGGCAGGACGAGATGGGCCGTCTGGCCGCCAGCTTTGACCGCATGACCCAGGAGTATCAGCAGAATCTGGCCCGCAGCGTACAGCGGGAGCGGGAGCTGAACGAGACCCGCCTGCGTATGCTCCAGTCCCAGCTGAACCCCCACTTCCTGTACAATACCCTGGACTGTATGAAATGGCTGGGGGTGACCCACGGGGTGGTCCAGGTGGCCACTCTGGCCACCGATCTGGCCGCCCTGCTGCGGGCGGGGATCTCCGGCAGCGAGCGCATCACCCTGGAGGAGGAGCTGGAGCTGATCCGGCGCTATCTGGACATTCAGGAGATCCGCTTCGGCGACCGGTTCGTGTGCGAGATCGACGTGGACGAGCGGTTTCAGCACTGCGTGGTGCCCAAGCTGGTACTGCAGCCTCTTGTGGAGAACGCCATCATCCACGGCGTGGCCGACAGCGACGAGGGGTTTATCAAGCTGTGGGCGGAGCAGCAGGGGGACGACCTGCTGCTGATGGTGTCTGACAACGGGGGCGGCATTCCGGAGGACGTGCTGCGCCGCCTGAACGGGCACGAGACCATCCCCGGGAGTCACCTGGGGCTGAACAATGTAGACCGCATCGTGCGTCTGTCCTATGGAGAGAGCTATGGGCTGACCGCCCGGGTGACGGAGCAGGGCAGTCTGGTGTGTCTGCGCCTGCCCATACAGAGGGGGGAGAATCATGCTGAAGATACTGATCGTTGACGATGAGGAGGTAGTCCGCCAGGGCATCCGTCTGGGGGTGGACTGGGACGGGCTGGGCTGCACAGTGGTGGGAGAGGCCGCCAACGGCGAGGAGGGACTGGCCGCCGCCCGGCAGTACGCCCCCGAGCTGATCATCACCGACGTGCGTATGCCCCGGATGGACGGCATCGAGATGATGCAGCGCCTGCGGGAGGAGGGCTGCGCCGCCCATGTGATCGTACTGACCGCCTATAACGAGTTTGACTACGCCCGGTCCGCCCTGCGCTTCGGGGCGGCGGATTATCTGCTCAAGCCCTTCCGGGATCAGGAGCTGGCGGCCGCCATTCTCCGGGTGCGGCAGAGCCTGAACGACCGGGGGGCGGCCCCCGGGGCCCAGCTGCCCCGGCTGCCCGGCGGGGACAAGAGCAAATACGTGCAGCGCACCCTGGAATATGTGGCCGGGCACTACGGCGACACCGACATTAACATCACCACCATCGCCCGCTCCATCGGCATCACCGAGGGGCACCTGAGCCATGTGTTCAAGAAGGAGACGGGCTATACCGTGCTGAACTACCTGACCCAGTACCGGGTCAGCATGGCCTGCCGCCTGCTCAGCGGCGGGGAGCACAGGGTGTATGAGGTGGCGGAGAAGGTGGGCTACCGGGATGTGACCTATTTCGGCTCCACCTTCAAAAAATTCACCGGTCTGTCCCCCACGGAGTATCAGGACCGCAGGGAGTGAAATACTGCACAAAAACCGCCGGGCATCTTTGGATGCGCCGGTGGTTTTTCACAGGATTTTCGGGATAATCGCAGTCTTGTCCCGTTCCGCTGGCGGCCGCCGGCCGGTATAATAGGACTATGAGCCGGTCTGCCCGGCCATAAATCTGATCTTTAAGGAGAATGAACATGAAAAGGAAGCTCTTTGCCCTTGTGCTCGCCTGCGCCATGGTCCTGAGCCTTGCCGCTTGCGGCAAGAAGGATGAGCCCAGCACCTCCGGCAGCGCCTCCTCCGGCTCTGCCAGCCAGACCGAGAAGGACTACTCCGGCTACACCATCCGCATCTACTCCAACTCCAACTCCACCGAGCGCGCCACCTGGCTGGTCCAGGAGGCCAAGGACGCCGGCTTTACCATCAGCATCGACGATAACTCTGTCATCTCCGGCGACACCGCCGCTATCCAGGCCGCCAACGAGAACAAGGACGGCGACATCATCTTCGGCCTGAACGAGACCCGCTGGAGCCAGATCGTCAACGGCGAGTACGAGAACCTGAAGCTGGTGGACTGGACCCCCACCTGGGCTGACGAGGTGGGCGAGTATGCCTATCCCGGCGCCGCCTACGGTCTGGTCATCCAGAACGTGCTGATGCTGTACCGCAACGACGAACTGGGCACCAACGGCGAGAAGCTGCACTTCCAGCACTGGGCCGACATCGTCAACTGCGGCTACTCCTGGTACCGCCAGAACAAGGTGGGCGGCACCACCAACGCCAACATCAACTCCGCCATGCTGTACGCCTTTGTGGATCCCGCCTCCCCCGCCGGCGGCATCTCCACCGACGGCTGGAAGGCCCTGTGGAAGTACTGCGCCGACGGCAAGTACTCCTCTGACGACACCTATAAGTACGGCTTCGACCCCCTGAACAAGGGCGACGTGGCTGTGTCCACCTTCTACTCCTCCTCTCTGTACGGCAAGATCGACGCCGCTGCCGAGAGCTCCGAGCACCCCCTGAAGGGCGCCATGGAGCCCGAGAACTGGGCCCTGGTGGACATCGATGACGGCACCTATTACATCGCCGAGTACATCGGCATCCTGGATAAGGCCGGCCGCTCCGACGAGGAGACCGAGGCCGTGAAGGCCTTCGCCGAGTGGTTCGGCTCCGCCGACACCCAGGCCGCCTGGGGCGAGGAGTTCGACTCCTATCCCTGCAACACTGCCGCCGCCAACATCCTGTACCCCGACGGCATCCCCGCCATCTACACCCTGAAGAACTTCGCCCTGTCCAAGGTAGAGGGCACCGACATGACCTACGCCGAGTATGTGGCCGCCCACTCCAGCGAGTGGACCAACATCATGACCAACCTGGGCTTCTACTGGGCCGACGCCTCCGCCGCCGTGGCGGAGCCCGACTGGGATAATCTGGACTGGGCCACCCTGACCCAGGCCGCCAAGTAAGACCAAGCCGCTGCGCACCCCGCGAAAAGGCTCAGCGGGGGCAGACGGTACATCTCGGGCGAGCCGGTCTCCCGGCTCGCCCGATCCTTTTCGGCGAAAGGACCGGTTTGCTTTCGTATCTCCGTTTTAAGGGCGGAGATACGAAAACAAACCGGATATTGAAAAGAAGGAGAGGGAATTATGATCCGCCTGAATAACATTGTTGTAAAGTTCGGAGATTTTACGGCCCTGCACGGCATCAATGTCCATGTAAAGGAGGGGGAGTTCTTCACCTTCCTGGGCCCCTCCGGCTGCGGAAAGACCACCACCCTGCGCACCATTACCGGGTTTATTGAGCCCGCTGAGGGCACCGTTGTGGTGAAGGACCGGGACATCACCCATGTGCCCATCGAGGACCGCAGCATCGGTATCGTCTTCCAGAGCTACGCCCTGTTCCCCACCATGACGGTGTATGACAACATCGCCTTCGGCCTGAAGGTGAAAAAGGTCAAAAAGTCGGAGATCGACCAGAAGGTGCGGGAAATCGCCAGGAAGGTGGACCTGTCCGACGAGCAGCTGGCCAAGGCCGTGTCCCAGCTGTCCGGCGGACAGCAGCAGCGGGTGGCCATCGCCCGGGCCCTGGTCACCGGCCCGGCCATCATCTGCATGGACGAGCCGCTTTCCAACCTGGACGCCAAGCTGCGGGTGCAGCTGCGCAACGAGCTGAAGAAGATGCAGAAGGACTTCGGCATCACCACCATCTACGTCACCCACGACCAGGAGGAGGCCCTGACCCTGTCCGACCGCATCGCCGTGTTCAACAAGGGCGTGATCGAGCAGATCGGCACCCCCAACGAGGTGTACAACCACTCCGCCACTGAATTCGTCTGCAACTTCATCGGCGACATCAACCGCCTGAACGACGAGACGGTGGCCGCCCTGAAGGGGGCCGGGGCCGCCGTGGACGAGAAAAAGCACAACTACATCCGTCTGGAGCGGCTGCACGTAAACGTCTCCCCCCGGGAGGGAGAGCTGCCCCTGGAGGGCACGGTGGAGAGCTGCGAGTACTACGGCCTGTATATCAAGTACTACATCCATGTGGGCTCCCAGACCCTGAAGGTCATTGAGAAGAACGACGGCGTGAACATCTACGATCCCGGCCAGCAGGTCAGGGTGATCATCAACCCGTCCGACATCATGGCCTATGATGCCCCGGCGGAGGAGGTGCGGTAATGGACACTGCCCTGAACCGCCGCCGTCTCGACCCGGCCTTTGTGGTGCGGGTGATCGGCATTGCGGCCTTTGCCTACTTCTTCTTCGGCTTTATGCTGATGCCCTGCCTGAACACCCTGACCAGCATCTTCAATGTGACCAACGCCGCGGGGGAGCGTGACCCCTGGGCGGTCATCCGCTTCTTCTTTGCGGGGAACATGGGCCGGTACGTGTGGAACTCCCTGAAGCTGGCCGTGTGTCTTGTGGTCACGGTGAACGTGGTGGGCGTGTCCATCGTGCTGCTCACCGAGTATTTCGACATCAGGGGCGCCCGCATCCTGCGTCTGGGCTATATGACCACCATGATCTACTCCGGCGTGGCCCTGGTCACCGGCTATCTGTTCCTGTACGCCTCTGACGGCATCCTGACCACCGCGTTGAGCAACGCCTTCCCCGGGTCCAACTCCGAGTGGTTCTCCGGCTTCAACGCCGTGCTGTTCACCATGACCTTCGCCTGCACCAGCAACCACGCCCTGTTCCTGCGCAACGCCATCCGGGGCATCGACTACAACACGGTGGAGGCCGCCCGGAACATGGGCGCCAAGCCCTTCAAGGTGCTGTGGAAGGTGGTATTCCCCACCCTGGTGCCCACCATGTTCTCTTTGACGGTGATGACCTTCATCACCGGCCTGTGCGCCATGTCCGCCCCCACCCTGCTGGGCTACGACTCCATCAATCCGGAGATCGTCCGTCTGGCCGGCTCCTCCACCGCGGACGAGTCCTTCCCCCAGGCCCGGGCGGCCCTGCTGTCCATCATCCTGGCCATGTTCACCATCGTCCTGCTGACGGTGCTGTCCGCCTATGAGCGGAAGGGGCACTACCTGTCCGTATCCAAGACCAAGGCCCGGCTGCAGAAGCAGAAGATCACCAGCCCCGTGTGGAACGTCATCGCCCACATCTACGCCTATGTGCTGTTCATCATTTACATGACCCCCGTGGTGATGATCATCATCTTCTCCTTCCAGACCTATGGGGCCATCCGTATGAAGCGGCTGGACCTGTCCCACTGGACGCTGGTGAACTTCTTCGGCACCCAGAACTACCAGTACCTCACCTCCCGGGGCACCTATAAGGTGCGCAAGGGGTCCATCTCCGGTCTGTTTGCCAACGAGGCCACTCTGGGCGGCATCAAGATGAGCTTTGTGCTGTCCGTTCTGGCGGCCGCTCTGGCCTGCCTGATCGTGGTGGTCGCCTGCAACTACATCTTCAAGAACCGGAACAGAAAGTCCGGCGTGGTGCTGGAGTACTGTCTGCTGTTCCCCTGGCTGCTGCCCACCATCCTGATCTGCTACTCCTACCGCACCTATTTCAACTCCGATGCCATCTGGTATGTGGGCAACACCAACCTGTACTTTGCGGAAAATGTGCGCATCCTCATCGTGCTGGCCTACACGGTGGTCAAGCTGCCCTTCTCCCTGCGGATGATCAAGGCCTCCTTCTACGCCATTGACGACGAGCTGGAGGACGCCGCCCGGAACATGGGGGCCGGCGGGCTGACCACCTTCCTGAAGGTGAAGCTGCCCATCATCCTGCCCAGCGTGCTGGCGGTGTTCGCCCTGAACTTTAACGCCCTGTTCACGGAGTACGATATGTCCGCCACCTTCGCCAGCTCCTACGGCACCAGCTACGCCATGGTCATTCAGGCCATGTGCCGGGAGGAGGGCCTGTACGGCTACAACGTGAACGCCTCCGGCCGCCGGTGCGCCTCCACCGTGTTCATCATGCTGGTATCCGGGCTGATCCTCTATCTGGTCTATGGCGTGGGCGCCCGGGATCTGGGCGAGCGGCTGGAGGCCAGGGAACGCCGCCGCCGCAGAGGGGAGCGGCTGCGCCTGATGTTCAAGGGCGGGAAGGCCAAGGGAGAAAACTCATGATCGACACCATTGTATTTGACATGGGCGGCGTGCTCATCGACTTCAGCGCCCAGCTGTTTACGGAGCGGCTGAAGGTGTCCGGGCCGGACCGGGCCCTGCTGGAGCGCTATGTGCTGCGCACCGCCGACTGGGTGCGGCTGGACCGGGGCACCATCACCGAGGAGGAGGTGCTGGCCCGCGCCTGCGCCAATCTGCCTCGGCGCCTGCACGCCGCTGCCGACTATATCATCAACCACTGGAACGAGCCCATCGTGCCCATCGAGGGCACGGCGGAGGTGGTGCGCCAGCTGAAGGCCCGGGGGTACACCCTGTATCTGCTGTCCAACGCCGGGGTGCGGCAGCACGGCTATTGGCGCGATATCCCCGGCAGCGAGTGCTTCTCCGGCACGGTGATCTCTGCCGACCTGCACCTGCTGAAGCCGGAGGCCGCCATCTATCAGGCCCTGTTCGACAAATTCGACCTGACCCCGTCCAACTGCATCTTTGTGGACGATCTGCCCCTGAACGTAGAGGCGGCGCAGAACGCCGGGATGGAGGGCATCGTGTTTTTCAACGCCTGCCAGCTGCGGGAAGAACTACAAAAACGCGGGGCCTTATGACCCCGCGTTTTTTCAGGAGGTTTTTCTTATGCCCATCTTAAAGCTTGCCCCCGCCTGCAAGGACTACCTGTGGGGCGGGATCCGGCTGAAGGAGGAGTACCACAAGCGTTTTGACGGCCCCCGTCTGGCAGAGACATGGGAGCTGAGCTGCCACCCCGACGGCCTGTCCCTTGTGGCGGAGGGCCCGATGGCCGGTCAGACCCTGGCCCGCTGCCTGGCGGAGCACCCGGAGTGGCTGGGGGAAAACGGGCGGCGGTCCGACCAGTTCCCCGTGCTGATCAAGCTGATCGACGCGGCGAAGGACCTGTCCATCCAGGTCCACCCCGACGACGCCTACGCCCGCCTCCACGAGGGGCAGAACGGCAAAACGGAGCTGTGGCACGTCTTAGAGGCGGAGCCCGGGGCCTTTCTCTACTGCGGCTTCGACCGGGAGATCACCCGGGAGGAGTTTGAGGGGCGCATCGGGGACAACACCCTGCCCCAGGTGCTCCGCCGCATTCCCGTAAAGAGGGGAGATACGGTGTTCATCCCGGCGGGCACCATCCACGCCATCTGCCGCGGCATCGTGGTGGCCGAGGTGCAGCAGAGCTCCAACGTCACCTACCGGGTATACGACTACGGCCGCTTTGGCCCCGACGGCAGGCCCCGGGCCCTGCACATCCGGCAGGCACTGGAGGTCACCCGTCTGGCCCCCTGTCCCCAGAGCTTTGACTTCGGCGGCCATCTGGGCCAATGTGGGTATTTCACCGTGGATCTGTTGGACGCCCCAGGCGGGACAGCCTGCGGGCCGGAGTCCTTCCTGTCCCTGCTGGCGCTGAAGGGGGAGGGAACCGTGACCTGCGGCGGCGAGACCGCCCCCGCCCGGAAGGGGGACAGCCTGTTCGTGCCCGCTGGCAGCGGAGAGGTAAGGCTCTCCGGCAGTCTGCATACACTGTGTACCCGGGTATAAGTGATACATCGGAAAGAAGCAAAGGCCGCCTGCGTGTTAGCGCAGGCGGCCTTTATAAGTAAGTACGGGGTCAACGAGGCGGGGCCGCGGCTGCGGCCAGCTGGACGGGCAGTGCGAAACGGAAGACAATGGCGCTGCCGCACAGAAGAAAGGCCACGCCGGCCAGCAGCAGCACCGTCACCCCGCAATGATCCAGGATCACGCCGCCGATGAGCAGGGACAGAAGCGAGCCCAGCGTGGCGGCGGCGTGGACATACGCCTGACCGCTGATCAGGTCCCGGTGGGGGATCACAATGTCGGTATAGCACACGCTGCCCACCAGATACAGGGCGTAGCCCGTCTGGAACAGCTGGGCAAACAGGAACGAGGGCATCCCCCCGGCCAGAAGGACCGCCACCGCCTTTACGGACATCACCACGGCGGACAGCTTGAGCCACTGGTCGCTGCGCAGTTTGTGAGAGAAGCGGCTGAACAGGAACAGGACCGGGACCTCCATGCACGCTGCGGCGGCTACGGCCAGCCCCATGCCGCGCTCGTCTCCGCCCTTGGCGCACACCACCTGATACCAGAAGTTGGTGGTGGAGGTCTGCCCCATGATCAGCAGGGTGCAGCCCAGCAGCACCATGGCATATCGGGGATAGGTGGTCAGAAAGCTCAGATCCGGTCTGCGGGCAGAGGGCTTCTCCTGAGGAGCGGGGGCCGCGGACACATCGGCGGGAACGCTGCGCCCAGTCTCGAAAAAGAACCAGAGGACGCTGGCGACCGTTATGAGGGACAGGGCCGCGCCGATCCGGAAGATGGCGCCGGTGCCGGAGACCGACAGCCGCTGGCCCACCAGCGCGCCGCACACGGCATAGCCCAGAGAGCCGGCCCCCCGGCCGATGCCGAAGTCCACGGGCACGCCCCTGCGCAGCTCGTACACAGAGGCCGCGTCCAGAAAGGTGGGAAAAAGGTTGAGCAGCACGCAGCCGGTCAAAAAGACCGCGACGGCGGGAAGCCGCCCGATGGGCAGGAGCAGGATCACATTCTCCGCCAGCAGAACGCCCGCAGCCCCAAGCAGGAACCGCCGCAGGCTGCCGCGTCCCCGGCGGTTGAGCAGTTCCCCAAACAGGAGCTGGCCCAGAAAGCTGGCGGCGCAGGCCAGAGCCAGAACAACTCCGATGGCGGAGTTGCTCAGGCCGTGGGAGAGCAGAAATACGCTGTTATAGCAGTACAGACAGGCGTTTACCCCAAGGGCGGAGGCCTGCATCAGACAGTAGGCCCCGTTTACTCTATTCGGCATGGGACAGCACTTCCTGTTCCAAAGTATCCCGGGAGCCGCCGTTACAGCTTTGCGCGGCGGTCCCTGGGGCGGGAGCGGGGCGGCCGGGCTCCGCCGGCGGGATACAGAAGGGCCGCTATACGGAAATGCTGCTGATCTCGGGCCAGGCCGTGAGGAAGGAGACGGCCTCCTCGTGAGTGATGGGGGTGCGCACCCGCACGGACAGCTCCAGCCGGATGCGGCTCTCGTTCCGGGTGATGCAGCTTTCGGCCACCTGGCCGCCGTGGTCGTTCAGCATACGGTTGAAGGAGTCGATCAGCTCCTGCCGGTTCTCCATCTCCACGGTGATCTCCTGAGAGGTGAGTACGTCGCTGCCCACGGGGAAGCGGTGCAGCAGCTCCTGCGCGATGACCAGGACCACAGTCTCGAACAGACCCACCCAGTACATCCCTGCGCCGATGGCCATACCCATAGAGGCGGTGCCCCACATGCCGGCGGCGGTGGTCAGCCCCCGGATGGACACGCCGTTTTTGAAGATGACCCCCGCACCCAGGAAGGAGATGCCGCTGACCACCTGAGCGGCGATGCGGGCAGAGTCGGCCCCCCGGGAGCCAACGGTGGAGGCCATATCCACAAAGGCGTATTTGGACAGGATCATAAACACCGCTGCGGTGCAGCTGATGATACAGTGGGTGCGCACGCCGGCCTCCTTCTGGCGGCGGGTGCGCTCCAATCCGATCAGAGCGCCCAGACAGGCCGAGATCAGAATGCGGATCAGAAACTCCAGATTATCCCAAACCGTTAGAGAGATTTCCGGCAGATAGGGGGTCAAACCGTTCAACATGGGGGGCACTTCCTTTCCATATGTGTCCGCACTGCGGGGGGGGGGCAAAGCGCGGGGGGAACGACCCGATGGGAACTGATTGCTGCTGACGTAAGCTCAGGTCAGAGGGAATCGGCGGCTGTGCCGCAGAGCAGGCTGCCCTCCCGCCCGGTAATGCCCACGGGCAGCAGCACGTTGTGCAGGGGGCGGACATCGGCCACGGCCACCTCGGTGTACTGGGGGGTGTGGCCCACCCAGCGGCCATCCCGCTGCTCCTCGAACAGGACGGGCACCGTCTGGCCGATCCACTGGTCCAGATAGCGGCCCTCCATCTCCGCCGCCACGGCGGCGGCCCGGTGGGCGCGCTCCTCCTTCACGGCGTTGGGCTGCTGTCCCGGCAGCTTATCCGCCGGGGTGCCCGGCCGCCGGGAGTAGGGGAAGATGTGCATGGCCGCGAACCGGCACTTCTGAATAAAGTCCAGAGTCTGCCGGAACTCCTCCTCGGTCTCCCCCGGAAAGCCCACAATAAGATCGGTGGTGATAGCGGGGGTCGAAAAGTATCCGTTCAGTAATTTTACGCTTTCGTAATACCGGGCGGAGTCGTATTTTCGGTTCATCCGCTGCAAAACCGTGTCGCAGCCCGACTGCATGGACAGGTGAAAATGGGGACACAGCTGGGGCAGACGGGCGGCCCGGAGGCAGAAATCCTCGGTGATGGTGCGGGGCTCCAGCGAGCCCAGCCGCAGCCGCACCCCCTCTGGCAGGGCGGCGCACAGTCCCTCCAGCAGGTCGATCAGCTCCGGATGTCCGGGCAGGTCCTGCCCCCAGGAGGAGATCTCGATGCCGGTGAGCACGATCTCGCGGTAGCCCTGCTCCGCCAGCTGCCGGGCCTGCTCCGCCGCCTGCTCCGGGGGCAGAGAGCGCACCCGGCCCCGGGCATAGGGGATGATGCAGTAGGAGCAGAAGTTGACGCAGCCGTCCTCGATCTTCAGCATGGCCCGGGTGCGGCCCTCCAGGCCGCCGGCGGGCAACTGCTCAAAGTCCAGGCGGCGGAAGGCGTCGTCCAGGGCGGTGATGGGCTGCCGCTCCCGGGCGGTGCGCTCCACCAGCGCTACAAAGCCCGTGCGGTCGCCGGTGCCGCCGATCAGGTCCACCCCCAGCTTCTCCACGTCGCCGGGATGGGTCTGGGGATAGCAGCCGCACACGGCGATCACCGCGTCCGGCGCGGTTTTCCGGGCCCGGCGGATGATCTGCCGGGACTTTTTGTCGCTGACGGCGGTGACGGTGCAGGTGTTGATGAGATAGGCGTCCGCCTCCCCCTCGAAGGGGACTAGCTGGTGGCCCCGGGCGGCAAACAGCTGCTCCAGAGCCTGGGTCTCATACTGATTTACCTTGCAGCCAAGGGTGTAGAAGGCGATCCTCATTTTTTGAAGCGGGGGAGCACGGCGAAGAAGGTCAGCTCTCCGTCGCTGTCGTTGATCACGCAGTGGTGCTTCCCCTCGGGGCAGTAGTGGCAGGTGCCGGGGGTCAGCCGCTCATACCCGTCCTCGTACATGGCCTTGCCGGTACCGGACAGGACATATACGATCTCGCAGTCCCCCTCATGGACATGGGCGCCTACGCCGGCGCCGGGGGCCAGGGTCAGCAGCATGATCTTGGCGCTGCCGTCGTCAAAGGCCCGCATGGACAGTACGCCGCTGCCGCCCTTGAAGTTTTCGACCTTCTTTTCCTCCATATGTTCAAAATCGATGATCATGACTCTTTTTCCTCCTGTATTTTATTTTCGTCCTCCGTCTCGTCCCGCAGGTCGGCCAGGGTCAGCTCCATCAGCTGCTCCTTGGTGGGCGCCTCCAGAGCGGCCACCCGGTCGGCCTGTCGGGCCACGGCCTTTTCAAAGAGATTGCGCACCTCCCGGGCGTTGCCAAAGTTCTCGTCCCGGTTTTCGAACAGGTCGTTGAAGTCCTGGACGGCCCATTTCTCCGCATCCTCCGCCAGCGCATAGCCGTTGCGTTTGCACTGGGAGCGGAAGATCTCCATCAACTGCGAGCCAGTGTAGTCCTCAAAGAAGAAGTACTTGTTGAACCGGGACTCCAGACCGGGGTTGGAGTGGATGAA
Source organism: uncultured Oscillospiraceae bacterium (assembly GCA_934659445.1). Classification (GTDB taxonomy): domain Bacteria; phylum Bacillota; class Clostridia; order Oscillospirales; family Oscillospiraceae; genus Lawsonibacter. The sequence goes on from CAKUHV010000017.1 coordinate 14,111, forward strand.
CTTCTCCATCAGGTCGGTATAGCCCGCCACGATGACGATCAGGTCGTCCCGATGGTCCTCCATGTTCTTCAGCAGGATCTCGATGGCCTCGTGGCCGAAGTCGTTGCCGTTCTCCTGATTGACCAGGGAGTAGGCCTCGTCGATGAACAGCACGCCGCCCAGGGCTTTCTGCACCACTTCCTGAGTCTTGATGGCGGTCTGGCCCACAAAGCCGGCCACCAGGCCGGAGCGGTCCACCTCCACCAGCTGGCCCTTGCTGAGCACGCCGATGGCGTAATAGATCTTGGCCAACAGCCGGGCCACGGTGGTCTTGCCGGTGCCCGGGTTGCCCATGAACACCAGGTGCAGGGACATGGGGGCCACGGGCAGGCCCTCCGTCTGCCGCAGTCTGCGCACCTTCACCAGATTGATTAGGCTCTTTACGTCCTTCTTCACCTGATCCAGACCGCACAGGCTGTCCAGCTCCGCCAGCACATCCTCCAGTTTGGGGGGTGGCTCCGGTGCGGGCTCCTCCTCCGCCTTTTTCGCCTGGGTCCTGGCGGTGGGCTTCTGGGCAGCGGGGCCGCCGGGCGTTCTGGTGATGAACTCGTCCGCCCGCAGGGCGGGGCGGTCGCCCTTCAGCCCGTCCCTGTCGCACAGGGCGGCCAGGGTGTCGGCACAGGCGTTGATAAAGGCGGCCTCACTCTCGCTGACCACGCCGTCCACCGCCGCGAACAGCAGCAGCATCAGGGTCAGACTGTCGGCAAAGCGCCGTGCCAGAACGGTGCCGTGCTGCCGGTCATACTGGCGCAGGCGGTCGAAAAAGGCCGGGGGCTGGAATAGGTCGTAGTTGGCCACGCCGGTGGCTACCTCCCAGTACAGGGCGGCGGGGGAGAGGGAGCCGGCGGTGTAGATGGCGTTGTAGTACTCCACGTGCTCCGGCTGGATGCCGCTGGCACTGTCCGCCTGCCACACCCCCAGGGCGCAGCGGCGCATATATTCGTCCATTCCGCGGCTTACGGCCATGCGCAGGGTGGGGTCCGGGATCAGCCTGCGATAGGCGGTCACGGCCTCGCTGTACTGCTTATGTACCTCGCCGGCGGGCATGATGGTCTTCAAAGACGGCAGCTCCTTTCTGTCAACAGAAGGGTTGGTAGAACCTTTATTTTAGCTATTATAAAAGGGTTTTGTGGAATGGTCAAGGAAAAGGGAGTGGAGGAACGAGGAAATTTGTAAACATTTTTCCTGGTCGGGATTTTTCGTTGACGGTGGGGCTTTTTCAGGCTACAATACAAGGTGACGCCGCCGACAGATCCCGACACGGTTTGACAGTCTGTACCGGCCGCCGTCCTATGCAAATTCGGTGTCCCGCCCCGGGGGGCGGGCGATCCTATATAAGGTGGTGCATGTTCTATGGCAAATTCTTCCGGCTCCTCCCGCCGTGGCTCCGGCCCGGACCGCCGCAGCGACCTGATCCGCTGCGACAACTGCGGGGAGTATTATTCCGTCACCTATAAGCGCTGTCCCTTCTGCGACGAGCGCCCGGAGCGCCCCGGCCAGCCCGGCGGCCGCCGGGTGGCCACCAACAAGCGGGGGGGCGGCTACGGCGGGGCGGTGAACCCCGTTCAGATCGCCCTGCTGATCCTGTCCTTTGTCCTGGTGGTGGCTGCGGCCTTTATTGTCATCAAGGCGGTGGCCCCCCTGTTCCACCGGGACCCCACGGCAGACCCCGGCGGCAGCTCCGTCTCCACCAGTCAGGGGGGGACCTCGGCTTCCTCCCCTGATGTCAGCACCCCGGCGGGCAGCATGACGCTGGACCGCACGGAGCTGTCTCTGGCTGCGGGGGAGAGCGCCGTGCTCACCGTGACCCTGCCCGACGCAGCCCAGGGCGAGGTGATCTGGAGCAGCAGCGACGCGGGCGTTGCCGCTGTGGACGGCGCCGGTAAGGTGACCAACACCAACGCGGGCAGCGATACGGCCAGCGCCGTGATCACCGCCGCCTTTGGGGAGCAGAGCGTCAGCTGCACCGTGACCTGCGCGGGCAGCGGCTCCACCGTGGTCACCCCCGAGCCTGCGCCCTCCGGCGGGACCATTGCCCCCAACACCCTGTGCGTCGTCACCAATGCCGAGGGCGGCCTGCGTATCCGCTCCGGTCCCGGCACCTCCTATGACGTGCTGGTCAGCACCCAGAACGGCTCCCATGTCACCGTTCTGGAGGACGCGGGGGACGGCTGGTATAAGATCCAGTATACGGTCACCGGCGGCAAGAGCGCCGTGGGCTATCTGAAGCACGAGTATGTGACCCCTGCGAAATAAAAATACCACCTGCCCCGCCGGGACGAAGGCCCCGGCGGGGCTTTTCCCGGTCTTTACAGGGAGATAGTCCGTCTTTGCTTGCTTTTGGCCGGGAAATAGGGTATGATAGCAGATACGAGTGAAATGAGCAAAATTCCCCAATCTGTAAGGAGAAGGAGGAGCTGTCTTTTATGCGGGACGGTTTCATCAAAGTCGCCGCCGGCACGCCGGAGATCCGGGTGGCCGACTGCGCCTATAACGCCGGGCAGATCATCGCCCTGATGGAGCAGGCGGAGGAGCAGCATGTAAAGGTGCTGGTCCTGCCCGAGCTGTGCGTCACGGGCTATACCTGCGGCGATCTGTTTTTGCAGGACACCCTGCTGGACGGGGCCATGGACGCCCTGCGCGCCATTATGGAGGCCACCCGGGAGCTTGAGGTGCTCACCGCCCTGGGAATGCCCCTGCGCTCCATGAACAAGCTGTATAACTGCGCCGTGGTCATCCAGCGGGGGCAGGTAGTGGCTGTGGTGCCCAAGACCTACATTCCCAACTACGGGGAGTTCTACGAAAAGCGCTGGTTTGCCAGCGGGGCGGGCATGGAGGAGCACAGCTTCTCCGTCCGGGTGCCCGAGCTGGAGGGGGAGTTCGGCCCCTGGATCGAGATGTTCGGGGCCTGCCCCCTGATCAGCTGCCCCGATGTGCCCGGGCTGGTCATCGGCGTGGAGATCTGCGAGGATCTGTGGGCTGCCGACGCCCCCTCCCGCACTCTGGCGGAGCGGGGGGCCACCCTGATCCTGAACCTGTCCGCCAGCAACGAGGTGGTGGGCAAGGCCGACTACCGCCGCAGCCTGGTGTGTGGCCAGTCCGCCCGACTCATGTGCGCCTATGTGTACGCCGACGCCGGCGAGGGGGAGTCCACCACCGACCTGGTGTTCGCAGGACACAACATGATCGCGGAAAACGGCGCCCTGCTGGCGGAGAGCCGGTTCGTCACCGGTCTTACTGTCAGCGAGATCGATGTGCAGAAGCTGTGCTATGAGCGCCGCCGGGTGACCACCTTCCCGAAGGCGGAGAACATCGGCTGGGGAGAGGCCCGCTTCACCGCGGAGGAGACCCCGCTGACCCGCACCTTCCCTGCCAACCCCTTCGTCCCCGCCGACCGGGGGGACCGGGAGGCCCGGTGTCAGGAGATTCTGAACATCGCCGCCAGCGGCCTGAAAAAGCGGCTGGCCCACACCCGAGCCAAAAGGGCGGTGGTGGGCCTGTCTGGCGGCCTGGACTCCACCCTGGCCCTGCTGATCACCGCCCGGGCCATGGCCATGCTGGGCCGGCCCATGACGGATATCACCGCCGTCACCATGCCCTGCTTCGGCACCACCAGCCGCACCAAGTCCAACGCCCAGCTGCTGGCCGAGCGCATCGGCACCGACTTCCGCACCATCGACATCGGCGAGGCGGTGAAGGTCCACTTCCGGGACATCGGCCAGTCTATGGACGACCTGTCCGTCACCTTTGAGAACGGTCAGGCCCGGGAGCGCACCCAGGTGCTCATGGATATAGCCAACAAGCAGGGGGGCATGGTCATCGGCACCGGCGACCTGAGCGAGCTGGCCCTGGGCTGGGCCACCTATAACGGCGACCATATGTCCATGTACGGCGTGAACGCCGGAATCCCCAAGACTCTGGTGCGCCATCTGGTGGCCTATGAGGGCGACGCCGCCCAGAAGCGGGACCCCCAGCTGTCCGCCGTGCTGCGGGACATTCTGGACACCCCGGTCTCTCCGGAGCTGCTGCCCCCCAAGGAGGGGGAGATCGCCCAGAGGACCGAGGATCTGGTGGGGCCCTATGAGCTGCACGACTTCTTCCTGTTCTACGCCCTGCGGTACGGCTTTCCGCCCCGGAAGATCTTCCGGCTGGCCCTGCTGGCTCTGGGGGACCGCTACGACCGGGAGACTCTGCTGAAGTGGCTGAAGAACTTCTACCGGCGCTTCTTCGCCCAGCAGTTCAAGCGCTCCTGCCTGCCCGACGGGCCCAAGGTGGGCTCCGTTACTCTGTCCCCCCGGGGCGACTGGCGTATGCCCAGTGACGCGGTGAACACCCTCTGGATGAATGAATTGGAGGCATTGAAGTAATTCCATGAATCTCTATTTAGACCTGCTCCTCACCTTTGCCAAGGTGGGCGTATGTACCTTCGGCGGAGGCTATGCCATGCTGCCCATCCTCCAGCGGGAGGTAGTGGAAAACAAGGGCTGGGCCACAGAAGAGGAACTGACCGACTACTTCGCCATCGGCCAGTGTACCCCCGGCGTCATCGCCGTGAACACCGCCACCTTCATCGGCTACAAGTATAAGGGGATCATCGGCGGTATCCTGACCACCCTTGGGGTGGTGTTCCCCTCTCTCATCATCATCACCCTGATCGCCGCGTTCCTGTCCAACTTCGCCCACATCCCCGCCGTGCAGCACGCTCTGGCCGGGGTGAACGCCTGCGTGGTGGCCCTCATCGCCAGCAGCGTCATCAAGCTGGGCAAGTCCACCGTGAAGGACGGTCCCACCGTGTTCATCTATCTGCTGGTGCTGGCTCTGGCCGCGGGCAGCAGCCTGCTGGGCTTCTCCGGCGTGCTGGAAAAGCTGTCCTCCCCCGCCGCGCTGGTGGTCATCGCCGGTGTGCTGGGCCTGTGCGCCCGGCGTCTGCTGCCCAGGAAGCAGGGAGGTGAGGCGAAATGATCCTGCTGCGCCTGTTTTATGAGTTTTTCAAAACCGGCCTGTTCGCCGTGGGCGGCGGCATGGCCACCATCCCCTTTCTGCAGAACATCGGCGCCACCACCGGCTGGTTCACTGATGCCGACCTGACCACCATGATCGCCGTGTCGGAGTCCACCCCCGGCCCCATCGGCGTGAACATGGCCACCTATGTGGGCTTTACCTGCGCCGGACTGCCCGGGGCGGTGGTGGCCACTCTGGGTCTGATCACCCCGTCCATCATCATTATCATCATCATCGCCGGTATGCTGAAGAAGTTCCGGCAGTCCCGGCTGGTGGACGACGTGTTCTACGGCCTGCGCCCCGCCTCCACCGCTCTGATCACCTCCGCCGGTCTGTCGGTGGCCCTGTCCATCTTCATCGCCGTGGGCGGCATGGAGGAGCACACCTTTACCGTCAACTGGATGTCTCTGATCCTGGCGGTGCTGGTGTTCATCGGTATGCGGGCACCCAAGCTGAAGAAGCTGCACCCCATCGTGTTCATCGGCGTGTCCGCCCTGATCGGCATTCTGTTCCAGATGTAAGGAAACAAAAAAGCGGCGGTCCTTCGCAAGAAGGACCGCCGCTTTTACTCTTTATTCCACATTATTCCACAGATGCCTCGTCCCACAGGACGATCTGCCCCTCCTTCAAAGAGGGCTGAACCTGAATGATCCGCTGGTTTTCCGAGCCGCGGAAGCGCAGGCTCAGGTTCTTCTTCTCCGCCACGAAGGGGCCGTCCACCAGCACGTCCAGCTGCTCCAGCAGGGTGCGGCTGTGCGCCCCCACCCGGCCGGCGGACAGATCCTCGAACAGATAGCCGGAGTAGCACCAGATGTTCAGTCCGGGATAGGCCGCCCGGGCCTGCCGCACCAGCTCCAGCACGGCGGCCTGATTGTCGGGGTGGAAGGGCTCGCCCCCCAGCAGGGACAGCCCCTTGATGTAGGGCTTGGACAGGTCCCGGATGATCTCCTCCGTCTGCTCCTGGCCGAAGGGGTGTCCGTAGTGGAAGTCCCATGCCTTCTCGTTGAAGCAGTCCCTGCACCGGTGGGTGCAGCCGGAGACGAACAGGGAGACCCGGATACCCGGGCCGTTAGCCACGTCGATGGGGCGGATATCAGCGTAATACAATGCAATACAGCTCCTTTTGCTCCGCCCGGGGGGAGAAAAACCGGGCGGTTCAGTTGCGGATCTTCCGGGCCTCCAGATAGAAGCGCTTGTCCTGGGCTTCGCCCATGGAGAAGGTCTTGCGGGGCAGAACGCCGTCGTGGATGACGGTGGGGAACAGCTCCTCCTTGCCCATGGGGGGCAGCAGGAAGCCCACGGTGTCCGGCTGGGCGGACAGCTGCCGCACCACGTCCTCCCCGTGGATGTAGTCCACCTTTACGCCCGGATGGGCGGCCAGATAGTCGTCCAGGAAGGACTGGAGGGTGCCAACGGGGAGATTGACGGCGGGGGAGGGGACGGTGATGTCGCCCTCTGCCCCGGCGTACACGTAGTGCAGAACGTGGCCGCTGCCGCTGCCCTCTGCCGCGCCGGAGTAATAGCCCTTCAGGGCGTCCAGCAGCTGCTCCGGCTGCGCGCCGAACACCACCCGGTGGATAGGCTCAAACTCCAGAGATTCGTCGTGAAGGTTCACCAGCTCACACAGAGCCCAACGGGCGGGCAACTCGGCCCACTTCTCCGGCGGCGTCAGCTTCTTCTGCCGCTCGTAGCACTCTTTGGCGGTGGCAAGAGAGTGGTTGCCGTCGCCCACGGCGAACAGCAGCACGGCTTCCTCCCCGCGCAGGCCGTACTTGGCCCGGAAGGTGCCCGGGTCAGCCAGAGCGCTCAGGGCGTCGGCCACCTGGTCCAGCTGCCGCTGGCCCAGCCTCCAGCCGGCAATGTGGCCGCCGTGCTCCATCAGGTCGAAGTCGTACACCGGCTCCATCTCCTGCTTCTCGAACTCCAGAGGCTGGATCACCGTCATGCACGGGTCGTCCGCCAGCAGCATGATGTGGGGCAGCTCGATGGGGGCGTTTTTCCGCACGGCCACCCGGGGGGGAATGCGGGAGAGCACGGTGCCCTCGGTGGCCCGGACGGGGGCGGGGGAGCCGGGCTCGTAGTCATAGGCCTCCAGATCCACCATGCCCACCAGACCCCGGCGGACCTTGCCGCAGTCCAGAGTGCGCTCCACATAGATCAGCGCCCCGGGCAGAGTGCGGAAGCGCCCCTCCCGCAGGTAGCGGGTCATGGGGGGGTTGATGTTCATAATGTCGCCGTCCACGCCGGGGCCCTCCAGACAGCTCTCCGGCAGGATCAGACGCAGGGTGGAGGGGGCGGAGCCCACCCGTTCCTCTACCCGCTGCCAGTATTCCGGCTGGGAGGTGTACTGGTCGCAGGCCACCACGCTCCAAAGGGACAGGTCGCAGTTCTGGGGCAGCAGAATGTCCGCCGGGCGGAAGGGGAGAGAGTCGAACTTGCTCATAGCGCCCTCCTTCTTACAGGGCCGCCCGGATGGCGGACAGCAGGTCGTCAAATTCCTCGTAGGCGGGGATCTGGGGGAAGTCGGCCTTGATTTTGTCCGTGCTCTTGAACAGGAAGCCCGCCTTGCTGGCCTGGATCATGGCCAGGTCGTTGAAGCTGTCCCCGGCGGCGATGGTGTCGAAGCCGCAGGACTGCAGGGCCTTCACCGTGGTCAGCTTGGACTTCTCGCACCGCATCTGATAGCCGGTGATCTCGCCGCTGTCGGCCACCGTCAGGGTGTTGCAGAAGATGGTGGGCCAGTTCAGCTTTTCCATCAGGGGCTTGGCAAACTGCTCGAAGGTGTCGCTGAGGATGACCACCTGGGTCTCCTGCCGCAGCTGGTCCAGAAACTTCTTCGCCCCGGGCAGGGGATCGATCGTAGCGATGACCTGCTGGATCTCCTTCAGGCCCAGGCCGTGCTCCTTCAGAATGGCCAGACGGTACTGCATCAGCTTGTCGTAGTCGGGCTCGTCCCGGGTGGTGCGGCGCAGCTGGGGAATGCCGCTGGCCTCGGCAAATGCGATCCAGATCTCGGGGACAAGGACCCCCTCCATATCCAGACAAACAACGTTCATACAGGTGCTCCTTCCTGCCCCGCAGGGCTGGTGATCTATACCTATCATATCAGCCCGAAAATAGAAAATCAACACCCAGCGGGGAAAATCACGCACAAATATCCACAAGCAGTGGGCACAAAAGCGGGTAGAACCCCTAAATATTGTAAGGGCAGCACCGCGCAATTCGGCAAGCAGATTCGGCGAGAGATTTTTTGTCAAGGCAAGGCTTGAAAAGGGAAGGAATACTGTATGTATTTCAAAGTTTTCAAACCGAAGAATTGGCGGAAAAGATCCGCCGAAGCGCGAAGACGCAATTGCGTGGTGTTGCCTTAGATAAGGCGCCGTCGCCCGACAAGAGCAATAAAAGACGCTGAGTATAGGGATCAGGGTGTCTGACTCCTTGAAAATCAGGCAGTCATGAAAAATAAACATGAAAAATCCCTTGCCCATAGGATGAAAAGAAGGCGGCGGCAGGGGACAGGACCAAACCGAAGCCCAGCCCAGCGGGTTCGGTTTGGAAAGGGGGAGCAGCAGAATGAGTGCGCTCTGACTTTTGAAAAAAGTCGGAGCAAGCGATATGACGCTTGCTCCGACGTGGTGACCCAGCGGGGATTCGAACCCCGGACACCCTGCTTAAAAGGCAGGTGCTCTGCCAACTGAGCTACTGGGTCAGGTATGCAATTTTAAGAAGGCGCACGCGGAACAAAGGCTTTATCCGGCTGCGCCGGATCGGTGCTCATCTCGGGGCCAAGAGCCGCCGCAGGGCGGCGGTTGCCCCTCGAAACGCCCGCCTGCGGGCGGGTGTGCCAACTGAGCTACTGGGTCAGGTATGCAATTTTAGGATTCTCCGGCGGGTCCGGACAGCCGAACCCGCCGGGTGGCAGGGATGGCTGGACTCGAACCAGCGAGTGAGGGAGTCAAAGTCCCTTGCCTTACCGCTTGGCTACACCCCTA
>CAKUHV010000018.1 GCA_934659445.1 uncultured Oscillospiraceae bacterium
GGTAGTTCAGTTGGTTAGAACGCCGGCCTGTCACGCCGGAGGTCGAGGGTTCAAGTCCCTTCCGCGTCGCCATTTTAACGACTCCAGGCACTGCCTGTTCGTTATAATAGTCCCCGATCGGGGGCAGTCATGCTGATATAGCTCAGTAGGTAGAGCGCATCCTTGGTAAGGATGAGGTCGGCAGTTCGAATCTGCCTATCAGCTCCAGAAAGCATCGAAAGCTTCGGCTTTCGGTGCTTTTTTCTTGCGAAAACGCTGAAAGTGGCGTGAGTAAGCGGCTGGCCCGCGTTATGGCCTGTGCCCGGTCAGGTGGGGGTGGATCAAAGAGCGCCGGAGAGAGAGCTTGCTTGCAAATCATCCCCCGGTGTGCTATCTTTTTTCCAGACGCGTCCAAACAAAAATCTGCATTTTTTATACGAAGGGGTTTTATGCGCATGATCCGATCCTGGTGCCGTGCGAACGCAATGCTGGTCATTTCAGTGCTGGCCGCAGCTGCGACGGCGTTCTTTGTCCCGCCCGACAGGGACTATTTAGGTTATTATGACCTGAAGACACTCGCCTGCCTGTTTTGCGTGCTGGCAGTAGTGGGCGCCTTGCGGGACCTGCATGTTTTCTCTGCCCTTTCCCAGCGGATGGTACATACTTTTTCTACCGTTCGGAGCGTGTGCACGGCGCTGGTGGTCATCACCATGTTCGGGTCGATGCTTCTGACCAATGATACCGCCCTGCTGACCTTTCTGCCGCTGGGCTGGTTCGTTCTTTCCTCTACCGGTCAGGAAAAACACGCCGCGCTCCTGTTCATTCTGCAAAACTGCGCCGCCAATCTCTGCGGCATGATCACGCCCTTCGGCAATCCGCAGAACCTCTATCTTTTCAGCTATTACGGCCTTTCCGTAAAGACGTTCTTTTCGGCAATGCTGCCGCCCTTCATCCTGTCTGCCGTCCTCATTCTCCTGTGCTGTCTGGCATTTCCCAAAGACCGGCTTTCCGTGCCGGAAGCGCAGGTCACGGTAGACTCCCGTCAGGCCGCCGTCTATGGCGGACTGTTCTGTCTGGCCGTCGCCATGGTGCTGCGGCTGGTGCCCTATGTCCTTGGCCTGACGGTCATTGTCCTGGCGCTCTGGCTTCTGGATCGGCACGCATTGAAAACCGTAGACTGGGGACTGCTGGCCACCTTCGCCGCTTTTTTCACCTTTTCCGGCAATCTTGCCCGGATGGAATCGGTCCGGGTGCTGTTCGCCCGCCTTTTGTCCCACGGGACCATGCTGATCTCCGCCCTCACCTGCCAGATCATCAGCAATGTTCCGGCCGCCATTCTCCTCAGCCGCTTCACGCAGGATGCCCGGGGGCTTCTGGTCGGCGTCAACGTGGGCGGCGCGGGGACGCTGGTAGCCTCTCTGGCAAGTCTCATTACCTTCCGGGAATATACGCGCCGCGTTCCCGGCGGCGGGAAGCATTTCCTCCTTCTGTTTTCCGGGATCAGCTTCGCCTTTCTGGCGATCCTTCTGATCGTCATGTCCGTTCTGGCTTGATAAGCTGCTGTCAACAGAATGTACTGCGGGAAAAGCCAAATTGACTTCGGCGGTGCAACACATACACATGATCTGTGCGGCCTTGTGAAAAACGGTTGGGAATAAAGAGTACGTGAAAGTGTCCGACGGACTTTGACAAGCTTACAGGAAATTTGTATAATAGAGGGGCGAAATGCGGCCCGAGAGGTACAAAACAGGCGAGGCATAGGTGAAGGAGGAAGGCGCATGGTGCGGAAATACTATCTTGGGATCGACCAGGGAACAACGGGTGTAACAGCGATCCTGTTTGATGAATGCTGGAATGTGGCTGCACATGGTTACCGCGAGATCACGCAGCTTTATCCTTGCGCGGGCTGGGTCGAACATGACGCGGAGGAACTGTGGGATGCGCTCCGCTTTGCCGTCCGGCAGGCGATCATGCTGGCCGGAGCCCGACCGGAAGATATCCGCTGTCTTGGCCTTGACCATGAAGGCGAATCTGTTGTCGTCTGGGACGCCGTGACCGGCCGGCCGGTCTATCCGGCCATCGTATGGCAGGACCGCCGCACGGCGGCCGAGGCAGACATGCTGAAACAGACCCACGGAGCGTTTATCCGGGAGCGGACCGGCCTGACGCCGGATGCCTACTTCAGCGCCACAAAGCTCCAATGGATACTGGATCGGGTCGATCCGACACGCGAGAGGTCGAAAGGCCGTCAGCTGCTGGCCGGAACCATGGATGCGTGGCTCATCTGGAAGATGACAGGCGGACGTGTGCACTGTACGGATGCCTCTACTGCCTCCCGCACGATGCTCTACAATCTGCATACACAGGATTGGGACGATGATATTCTTGCGCTGATGAACATTGAGCGAGGGCTCCTTCCTGAAATTCATGACAGCGCGTCATATTTTGGCGTGACGGATGCGGATGAATTTCTTGGCATACGCTGTGAAATAACCGGTGTAATGGCGGACCAGCAGGCCGCCCTTTTCGGGCAGGCGTGCACCGCGCCGGGCAGGATCAAAATAACCTATGGAACGGGCTGCTTTATGCTGGTGCACACCGGCAGCAGACCTGTGCAGTCCCAGCATGGCATTCTCACGACCGTTGCATGGCGGATAAAGGGAAAGGACGAATATGCGCTCGACGGCGGCAGCTATATTGCGGGCGCTGCGACGCAGTGGCTGCGCGACGGCTTAAAAATCATTTCTTCCGCCGCCGAGACAGAGGAAATGGCCCGCCGCGCCGGAAACAACGGAGACGTCTATTTTGTCCCGGCCTTTACCGGTCTGGCTGCTCCGTACTGGGACTCTTATGCCCGCGGGACCCTGATCGGAGTCACCGGAGGCACAACGCGGGAGCATATCGTGCGCGCAGCCCTGGAATCGACCGCCTATCAGGCCAAAGATATTCTGGATGCCGTGATGAAAGAAGTCAAGACGCCGATCGAGTCCATTCGCTGCGATGGAGGCTCGACCTGCAATGCCTTTCTGATGCAGTTCCAGGCTGATATTTTCGGTCTGCCGCTGGAGGTGCCGGAGATCAGAGAAACAACGGCGCTTGGCGCGGCTTATATGGCTGCGCTGGGGGCAGGAGAGCTGTCGTCTCCGGATGAGGTCGCCGAGCACTGGCGACTGTGCAGGCGCTACGAACCGCGCATGAGCGCAGATGAAAGGGATTTTCTGCTCAGCCAATGGCACCGGGCGGTGGAGCGTTCCCGGGAATGGGCAAGGAAATGATACCGCCAGCCCGCGCAAAACGCTTCCTGAAAATAACAGCGGGGCCCCGTCCAACGGACGGGGCCCCGCTTGATCGTTCTCTCAGCTTACTTGGCGGCCTTGGCAGCCTTGATGGCCTCGATCAGCATGGGGGTGACCTTGAACAGGTCGCCGCAGATGCCGTAGTCGGCGATCTCGAAGATGGGAGCGGTGTCATTTTTGTTCACGGCGATGATGCACTCGGAGTCCTGCATACCGGCCTTGTGCTGGATGGCGGGCGCGGACGGAGCTGGCGCGGAGCCGGACCGGCCCCCGCCCTGTCACTGGCCGGCGGCGTCCGGAACGATCCTGCTGATGTGGAGCAGTTCCTGATCTTCATAAAACTTCGTCAGCAGCTCTATGAAATACTTGAAATAGTGGGGGAGGTACCGCTGCCTGTATCGGATGAGCGACAGTGTCTGAACGACCGGCGTATCCTGATTAAACAGCGGGAAAATATTGACCGCCCCCTCTAAAATTTCGGGGTGGTCCGCCAGGGCCATGTGCGTGCAGAAGCAGGCGGTGACGCCCTTGACGCAGAGCGGGATGGTCTGCGCGGAGTTCGGGCAGGTAAAGTAGACGATGGGCGTAATGCCCTCCTGCAGAAACAGGCCGCGGATCTGCTGGCCAAGGCGGTTGGACATCATGGAAAGGGGCAGGCGCGCAATGTCCTTTACATGAATGCACGTCTCGGCCTTTTTCTTGATCAGGGAAAGCTCCTGCGCCGAATAGTACTCGCGCATCAGGGAGTCTGCCGCGCAGAAATAGACGCGGTCCTGAAAAAGCTCCTGCGCAATAAGCTCGGGGCCGTAGTCCATGGGCAGCACGATGCCGAGATCCAGACTTCCGTTGGCGATCATCCGCTCCTGCTCGGCGGCTAAGCCCGCCACATAGCGGCACTCCACCTTCGGGTACCTCCGGAAAAAATCCGGAAGGATGTGGGGGAGGAGCTGATTGCCCCGCACTGTACTGGCGCCGATGCGCAGAACGCCGCGCTCCTGTCGGTTGATGTCAGCAAGAACGTCCTTAAGATCCCGCTCGCCGCGCCCGATATCCTGTGCGAAGGTGCGGACAAATTCGCCCGCGCAGGTAAGCCGCAGAGCGGGCTTGCGGACGAAAAGGGGCGTGCCGTAATAGCTCTCCAGCCGCTGGATGTGGTTGGAAAGCGTCTGCTGCGAGATGTAAAGCCGGTTGGCGGTTTTCGTCATGTTGAGATCTTTTGCCAGCTCGGAGAAATAGTACAGGCTAACAAAGTCCATTGCGCGGTCCCCCGATATGTTTGTAGAGATTCCAAAAACTCTTTGTTGGATTTTTGCCGGAAAGTATTGTAGCATATTTTACAGAAAAAGCGAAACGCCCGCGGGGACATCTTTATGGAATCTTTACAAATACGTTTCCGGGGAAAGACGCAAAAAGGAGGAAGCTATATGCCTATTCGTGTACTGCTGCCGCAGCCTATTCTGCCGGAGGGGTATGAGTATCTGCGCAGCCACGGCTTCGAGGCGGTGGACGGACGCGGCTTTACGGAGGAGGACATCATCGCCGACATCGGCGACTGCGACGCGATGATCGTCCGCACGGCCAAGATCACCGCGAAGATCCTGGACGCAGCGCCGCGGCTGAAGATCATTGCGCGCCACGGCGCGGGCTATGACGGCGTCGATCTTGAGGCGGCGAAGCGCCGCGGCGTTCTCGTCTGCACCGCCGGCGGCGCCAACAGCATCTCCGTGGCGGAGCTGGCGATCTTCTATATGCTCTACTGCGCCAGAAACTTCAAAAAGATGCAGCTGCACTACCTGGAGGATTACCGCTTTGCGAAGATGGGTATTCCGAAGACCGAGCTGGAGGGGAAGACGCTGGGCCTTGTGGGCATCGGCAACATCGGAAAGCTCGTGGCGAAGAAGGCCGCTCTGGGCTTTGATATGAAGGTGCTGGCCTTCGATCCCTTCGCCCGCGGGGAGCTGCCGGAGTATATTCAGCTGGTGGAGGACCGGGACACCATTTTCAAAGAAAGCGACTATGTCTCCATCCATGTCCCCGCCACAAAGGAGACCATCCACAGCATCAGCGACCGCGAATTCGGACTGATGAAAAGCAGCGCCTATCTGATCAACACGGCGCGCGGCGCGATCGTAGACGAGCCCGCGCTGATCCGGGCCCTTGAGGCCGGCGAGATCGCCGGAGCGGGACTGGACGTTCTTGAGCAGGAGCCCATCGACCCCGGAAACCCGCTGGTGAAGATGGAAAATGTTCTTACCGCCCCGCACATCGGCGGGGCGACAAAGGAGGCGTCGACCCGCTCCTCCGTGGCCTGCGCGAAGGCGATCGACGACTTCTTCGCCGGCCGCACCCCCCAGTTTATCGTTCCGGAGCTGCGCGGTCTGCTGCAGAAATGATCCGGGGGGCCTGCCGCTCCCCGCGGGAATAAAACACAAAAAAGGAGAGAAAGAAGATGGAAATTGGAATCGGCATATGGGCATTCGTTGTGTACATTCTGGCCATCCTTGTCTGGATGCTGGTAATAAAGCGCAACATTGCCGAGGCGATGTTGGTGGGACTGGTGGTCGTGGCGCTGTTCAACGGCCCGGCCAATCTTCCGCAGACCCTGTGGACCTCTGTTTTTTCCGCTGCGAAGGAGAGCTCGTTCCTTGCGACGATGCTGTTTCTGATCATGTCTGTGGTGATGACCAAGACCGGTATCATCGCCAAGCTGGTGGAGCTGCTCAACTCTTTGATCGGACGCGTTCGCGGCGGCGCGGCGTATGTGTCTGTGTGTGCGAGCTTCCTGTTTGGCCTTGTTTCGGGCAACGCCATCGCCAACTGCTCTACGGTCGGCGCCATCACCGTTCCCTGGATGAAGGAGAGCGGATGGCCGAAGCCGGTGGCGGCGACGATGAACGCGGGCAACGCCGGCGTGGGGCAGTCCATGCCCTCCTGCTCCGCTCTTTATCTGCTGGTCGGCCTTGCCGAGGTCGCTTCGGTCGTTGAGGTGGGACAGGCCTATGTGGCGTGCCTGTGCGCCGGCGCGTGGACCTTTGGATACCGGCTGCTGCGCACCTGGCTGTACGCGAGAAAGTATAACGTCATGCCGGTCCCGGCGGACCAGATCAAGCCCATCGGAAGATCCTTCCGGGACAACTGGACGTCTCTGATGATGCTGGTGGGCATTGCCATCCCGCTGCTGATCACTATGGGGCCCATTTCCAAGGCGCTTGCGTCGGTGGAGTCCTTCGGCACCGCCGGTGTAAAGTCCATCAATATCGTTCTCTGGGTGCCGGTCACCGTCTGCGTGATCTGCCTGATCGTCGGAAGGAAGAACCTCCCCAGAACTGCTGCGGGATGGACCGATATGCTCAAGGGCTGCCAGAGCACCTTCTCCACCGTGGGCGGCGTTCTTCTGTTCGCCCTGGCCGCCAGCAACGTGCTCAATATGGTCGGCTTTGACAAGGCTCTGGCTTCCATGCTGCAGTCCCTGTCCCTCCCCGGTCTTGTCATGGTCATTTTGACCTGCATTATGGTCGTGCTGGTGGCCGGACCGCTCAGCGCGGTCGCCACCACCGCCGCAGTCGGCCAGGTCGCCTACTCGGTGTTCGTCGGAGCGGGGATCCAGCCCATCTGCGCGGTCGTCGCGTTCATGATCTGCATCTCCACAGAGGGAGCCTCTCCCCCGAGCTCCTCTCCCATTTTTATCTCCTGCGGTCTGGCTGGCGTTAAGGACCCGAAGGTGATCTTCCGCCCGCTGATCACAGACTATGTTATTCCCCTGCTGGGTGTGGCCGTTCTGGTGGCTTACGGCATACTCCCGGTGATCCAATGAAAGGAGACACAGGCATGAAAAAAGCGGAAAAGGTGATCGAGACGCTGTGCGTGATCTGCACCGTCGTATTTCTGTTGGCGGTCGCTGTTATGGTGTTGGGACAGGCGGTGTCCATCATAATGCTCAACGGAGAGCTGTCTGTTCAGCTCTCCGCATGGATCGCCAAGCCGGCAAGCGTTGTCGCCGCTGTTGCCACAGTGCTTGCCATGATCCTTGCGTATATGCGCGGGCAGATGTCCTCCTGAGCGGACAGAGCGCGGCGCAGCAGCTACATTTTGATCAAAGGAGGAGTTTGTCATGCTGGATCTGCTGATCATCAACGGACATGTGATCGACCCCGCCAACCACATTGACGAGGTCCGGCCGGTCGCGGTCTATAACGGCGAGATCGTCCCCTATGACCCGGGCGAGGGGGCGAAGCACACCATTGACGCTGCGGAGCGGTACGTTTTTCCCGGCCTGATCGACGCCCACGCACATATGTTCACGGAGGGCTCGGACATCGGGATATATCCCGACCTTGCCTATCTGCCCACGGGCGTTACCAGCGCCATCGACTGTACGGCGGGCGTGTCGAATTATCGGATTTTCCGATCGGCGGTCATCAGCCGGAGCAAGGTCAGGATCAAGAGCTTTCTTCAGATGTGCTCGGCTGGCCTTGTCACGTCGAGCTACCATGAGTGCATCGACCCGAAGTATTTCGCCCCGGAAAAGATCGAAAGGATCTATCGGGAGAACTCGGACAACATTCTCGGCCTGAAGATCCGGCAGAGCGAGGAGCTGGCCGAAGGACTGGGAATCGCGCCCCTGAAGGCGACGGTTGAGATTGCGGACCGCATCGGCTGCCCCGTGGAGGTGCACTGCACCAACATCCCGGTGCCGACGGCGGAGGTGCTGGCCGTCCTGCGCCCCGGCGACATTTTCGAGCATGTGTATCAGGGCGTAAAGAACACCATCATCGACGAGCACGGAAAGCTGCGCGACTGTGTGCGCGAGGCGCGCGAACGGGGAATCCTGTTCGACACGGCGGAGGGGCGCAAGCATGGCGACTTTGAGGTCATGCTTGCCGCGAAGGAGCAGGGCTTTGTGGCGGATTTCTGCAGCACGGACCTGGTCTCCGGAAGTATGTACCGCCGGCCGATCTTCTCGCTTCCGAACCTGATGTCCCGCTACATTGAGATGGGACTGCCCATGCAGAAGGTGGTCGAGATGGCCACCGCCGCCCCGGCGAAGCTGATGAAGCTGGAGGGGAAGATCGGCTGCCTGAGCGAGGGAGCCAGAGCGGATATCGCCATCTTCCGCTGGATGCCGTTCCACCAGACCTACCGGGACTGGAAGGGAAGCGCCTTTTCCGCGGACAATGTGCTGAAGGCGGAAATGACCATCAAGGACGGAGACATCGTATACTGTGCTCCGGACTACCTGTACGAGGCGCAATATCAATAAAAAGGAGCATATTGACATGTCTGTAGGAAAACGCATATATCTGAAACGCGAAATGCCGGATCAGGAGATCGTGGAGCAGTTCAAGTCCATCCCGGCCTCCAATACCGCCGATGTGATGGGCCGCAGCTGTGCCATGAACCCCCGCATCCATCTGGTGAGCAAGCCCAAGGCCCAGATGATGGCCGGCCCCGCTTACACGGTAAAGTGCCGGGCCGGCGATAACCTGACCCTGCACGCCGCCCTGAACTTCTGCGGCGAGGGGGACGTCCTGGTGGTGTCCAACGAGGAGGACGATACCCGGGCCCTGATGGGCGAGGTGATGATGGCGTATCTGAAATACACCAAGAAGATCGCCGGCATCGTGCTGGACGGCCCCATCCGCGACATTGACGAGATCGGCCACTGGGACTTCCCCGTCTACTGCACCGGCACCACCCCCGGCGGCCCCTATAAGGAAGGCCCCGGCGAGATCAACGTGCCCATCGCCTGCGGCGGCGTCAGCGTCAACCCCGGCGATATCATTCTGGCCGACCCCGACGGCGTGATCGTCATCCCCCGCAAGGATGCCGCAGCGATCCTGGAGGATGCGAAGAAGTTCCAGGCGGCGGACGAGGCGAAGGCCGCTGCGGCCAAAAACGGCACTGCGAACCGCGCCTGGGTGGAAAAGACGCTTGCCGCGAAGGAGTATGAGATCATCGATGATGTTTATCGCCCCTGAGCCGGCGGAGTGACCTCGCCGACAGCAGAAGAAAAGGCAAAAAGGCCGCGGCGAAAGCCGCGGCCTTTTTGTGTATCTGCGCCTCCAACCGCCCGGAAAAGAGCGGCATTCCCGGAGGAACGGTTTGTCATATCCAACAAAAATGGGCAGGAGAAACGGCGGCGGAGCAGCTGTCCCGAAAGCGCGAAATGACGCAGGAATTGCGGGAAGTGCTTAAAACACGGCAATAATTGCATGATTCGAGTCAAAAAGGAAGTGTAAATGGAATTAAATGCCAATCAAAAGCCGATAAACTCCCGGCGACTGTGTGGATTGACTTTTCCCTTCAAATATGACAATATCATTTTGGTAAAAAATGACGAAAGCAAACGGCGGGGACGTCCGGCCTTCATCTGCGCGAAGGGGATGTTTCCGGGATAGACCGAAGCAATGGGAGCATTTCAAAAAAGATGAGAGGGAGCTTATGAATTTACAGATCACAGATCGAGTGCGCCAGATCGTGGAGTCCCACGGCAGCAGCAGCGCCAACCTGATCGCCATTTTGCAGGACGTTCAGGCGGAGTACAACTACCTCAGCGTGGCGAATCTGAGCTACATCGCGGACGCGCTGGGCATCAGCGTGTCCAAGGTGTACAGCGTGGCCACCTTCTACGAGAATTTCTCGCTGGAGGCCAAGGGAAAGCACATCGTCAAGGTGTGCGCGGGCACGGCCTGCCATGTGCGCAAGTCCGGCCCCATTTACGATGCCCTGCGGGAGTATCTGGGGCTGGAGGGAAAGAAAAAGACCTCTGACGACGGGCTGTTCACCCTGGAGACCGTGGCATGTCTGGGCGCCTGCGGTCTGGCCCCGGTGATGACGGTGGACGGCGAGGTCCACGCGAAGATGGACCCCGAGACGGCCGTTGGCCTGCTGGAGGAGATCCGGGCAAAGGAGGGCGCACAATGAGCAGACTGACACGGGAAGAGCTGAACGCCCGCCGGGTGCAGGCCAAGCAGCTGCTGGCCGCCGAGGGGCGGGAGATCCTGGTGTGCGCCGGAACGGGCTGTATCGCCGGCGGCTCCATGAAGATCTACGACTATCTGAAGGCCGAGTGCGAGCGCCGGGGCCTGAAGACCCGGGTGTCCCTGCGCCACGAGGGGGCGGGGGACGACGCCATCCACTTCAAGAAGAGCGGCTGCCACGGCTTCTGCGAGATGGGCCCCCTGCTGACCATCGAGCCGGAGGGCATCCTCTACACCCACGTGAAGGTGGAGGACTGCGACGAGATCATCGAAAAGACGATCCTGGGCGGGCAGATCGTGGACCGGCTGCTGTACCAGCTCAATGGCGTGGCCTACGCCCGCCACGACGAGATCCCCTTCTATCAGAAGCAGCAGCGGGTGGTGCTGGAGAACTGCGGCACCACGGACGCCGAGGATATGGACGAATATCTGGCCCACGACGGCTATCTGGCCTTTGAAAAGGCCCTGTTCGAGCTGACCGGCGAGGAGATCTGCAAAGAGGTGCTGGACTCCGGCCTGCGGGGCCGAGGGGGCGCCGGCTTCCCCGCCGGACGGAAGTGGGACAGCGTGCGCCGCCAGCCCGAGGGCAAAAAGTATGTGGTGTGCAACGGCGACGAGGGCGACCCGGGCGCCTTTATGGACCGCTCCATTATGGAGGGCAACCCCCACAGCGTGATCGAGGGCATGATGATCGCCGCCGTGGCTGCGGGCAGCGACGAGGGCTACATCTACGTCCGGGCGGAGTATCCCCTGGCGGTGGAGCGCCTGCGCGTCGCTATCGCCAAGGATGAGGAGCTGGGCCTGCTGGGGGACAACATCCTGGGCACCGATTTCAGCTTCCACCTGCACATCAACCGGGGGGCCGGGGCCTTCGTCTGCGGCGAGGGCAGCGCCCTGACCGCCTCCATCGAGGGCAAGCGGGGGATGCCCCGGGTGAAGCCCCCCCGCACGGTGGAGCACGGCCTTTGGGAGCGGCCCACGGTGCTGAACAACGTGGAGACCTATGCCAATGTGCCCCTGATCCTCCGCCGGGGCAGCGCCTGGTTCCGCAGTCTGGGCACGGAGAAGAGCCCGGGCACCAAGGCCTTCGCCCTGACGGGCAACGTGGTGAACACCGGCCTGATCGAGGTGCCCATGGGGGCCACCCTGCGGCAGATCATCTTCGACATCGGCGGCGGCATCAAGGACGGCAAGAAGTTCAAGGCCGTGCAGATCGGCGGCCCCGCCGGCGGCTGTCTGACGGAGGAGCATCTGGATCTGCCCCTGGACTTCGACTCCCTGAAGAAGGTGGGGGCCATCATCGGCTCCGGCGGCCTTGTGGTCATGGACGAGGGCACCTGTATGGTAGAGACCGCCCGCTTCTTCATGAGCTTTACCCAGAACGAGAGCTGCGGCAAGTGCGTCCCCTGCCGTGAGGGCACCAAGCGCATGCTGGAGATCCTCACCCGCATCGTGAACAACGAGGGGGCGCCGGAGGATCTGGACCTGCTGGAGGAGCTGGCAGCCACCATCAAGGCCGCCTCTCTGTGCGGCCTGGGTCAGGCGGCCTGCAACCCCGTGGTGAGCACGCTGAAGTATTTCCGGAACGAGTATCTGGCCCACGTGGTGGACCACCACTGTCCCATCTGCAACGGCCGTAAGCGCCGCCTGCGGATTATTCCCGAGCTGTGCAAGGGCTGCGGCAAGTGCAAGCGCAACTGCCCCATGGACGCCATCTCCGGCGAGATCCGCATGCCCCACGTCATCGACAACGAAAAATGCGTCCACTGCGGCGCCTGCTGGGGCGCCTGTCCCTTCGGGGCCATCGACGCCATTGAAGAGGAGGGCTGAGCAATGTCCAAAGGGATCATGTATGTGGATGGGCAGCGCGTGCCCTTCGACGGGGACAAAAACGTCCTGTCCGTTATCCGCCGGGCGGGTATCGAGATGCCCACCTTCTGCTACTACTCCGATCTGTCCGTCTACGGCGCCTGCCGTATGTGCGTGGTGGAGGACGAAAAGACCGGAAAGATCGACGCCAGCTGCTCCATGGAGCCCCGGGACGGCATGCGTATCCGCACCAACAGCGGCCGCCTGCTGAAGCACCGCCGGATGATCCTGGAGCTGCTGCTGGCCTCTCACAGCTGCGAGTGTACCACCTGCGAGAAGAGCGGCCAGTGCCATCTGCAGGATCTGGCCCAGCAGTTCGGCGTGCGCCGGGTGCGCTTTGCCGACACCCGGGAGCGGCAGCCGCTGGACAATTCCTCCCCCGCGGTGCTGCGGGACCCCAACAAGTGCATCCTGTGCGGCGACTGCGTGCGGGTGTGCGAGGAGATGCAGGGCATGGGCATCCTGAACTTTGCCCACCGGGGCAGCAATGCCCAGGTCATGCCCGCCTTCGACCGGAAGCTGGCCCAGACCAAGTGCGTCAGCTGCGGCCAGTGCGCCGCCGTGTGTCCCACCGGGGCCATCACCGTGAAGAACCAGATCGGCGAGGCATGGCGCGCCATCCACGACCCGTCCAAGCGGGTGGTGGTGCAGATCGCCCCCGCCGTGCGGGTGGCGGTGGGAGAGACCTTCGGTCTGCCCGCCGGGGTGAACGCATTGGATAAGCTGGTCACCGCCCTGAAGCTCATGGGAGTGGACGAGGTGTATGACACCACCTTCGCCGCCGACTTTACCACCATTGCCGAGTCGGAGGAGTTTTTGCAGCGCCTGAAAAACGGCGGGCCCTTCCCCATGTTCACCTCCTGCTGCCCCGCGTGGGTGAAATATCTGGAGGAGGAGAACCCCAAATATCTGAAAAATATCTCCACCTGCAAATCCCCCATGGAGATGTTCGGGGCCATTGTGCGGGACAAGTACGCCGCCAAGGACGCCGCCGACGGCCGCACCACCTATCAGATCGCCATCATGCCCTGCACTGCCAAGAAGATGGAGGCCGCCCGGCCGGAGTTTATCCACGACGGCCGGCCCGACGTGGATCTGGTGCTGACCACCAAAGAGATCATCGACATGATGAAGGAGACCGGCATCCAGATGAGCGAGCTGGAGCTGGAGTCCCCCGACCTGCCCTTCGGCCTTGGCTCCGGCGCGGCGGTGATCTACGGCACCACCGGCGGCGTGGCCGAGGCAGTGGTGCGCCACTGCCTGCCCGACAAGAGCAAAAACGCCCTGCGCACCATCAGCTTCCTGGGCCTGCGGGGCAGCGGCAGCATCAAGGAGGTCACCGTCCAGGTGGGGGAGACCGAGCTGAAGCTGGCCGTGGTCAACGGTCTGGCCAACGCCCGCAAGCTGCTGCGTGAGATCGACGAGGGCCGCGCCTTCTACCACCTGATCGAGGTGATGACCTGTCAGGGGGGCTGCGTGGGCGGCGCGGGCCAGCCCTATGGCCTGAAGGCGGTGAAGGAGCAGCGGGGGGACGGCCTGCACCAGGCGGACAACGCCGCCATGTTCAAGCGGGCGGAGCGCAACCCCATCGTCACCGGAATGATGGCCAACTACGGGCCGGAGCGCTGCCACCAGCTGCTGCACGTCAGCTATGTGAAGGAATAAGGAGAAAATCAAAACCTCCGGCTTAGCCGGAGGTTTTGATTTTGTTTTAAGGTCGTCAGACCCAGGCGGGCTTTCCGTCCACCAGCCAGAACTGCAAAGCGTTCTGGGCGAGGCGGAAGGTGACGCTGCGGCCCCAGCTGCCGCTGACGCGCTGCTCCCGGGCGGTGTAAATGGGGAACTGGATCAGGCTGTCCTGATGGGTGTAGTTGATCCAGGAGCTTACAACATAGTCGTCGTCAATGGCGATCATGCCGTAGGACACATAGCCCCGCTGGTTCTCGCTGCGCCGGGGCATGGAGAAGTCGGCGAAGATGTCGGAGACCTTCCGCGCGCCGAAGAAGGGGGACTGGGCGGTATAGCTCTGCTCCTCCAGAGCGTAATAGGGGGCGGAATAGGTCGTGCCGTCCCGGTCATACAGCACCCGGCCGGTATACTCGCCGCCGTCGGAGCGCCAGCCCTCGCTGTCCCGGAAGGCGGGCCAGATCTGAAGATCCTCCGTGCCGGGGAAGCGGGCGTCCTGGGTCCAGCGGAAGTGGTGGAACACCAGCCAGTGATCCCCGTCTCCGGGCAGCTGCACCGCCGTGTCGGTAAGGTGCAGCTCCTTTACATCGTACACTGTGGTGATCTGGGTGTAGTTGCCGTAGGTGCTGCGCACCTCGCGGCCGTCGTTCATGGCCTCGTCCGTCTCGTGGACGGCCACCTGAAGGGCCCCGGCGCAGGAGAGCAGATCCTCCTCCGTCAGGTCGTCCAGGGCCTGCTCCGGATAGCCCAGCGCCAGCAGATTTTCCCGGCTGGCCTGTGCCTCGGCGCTGAGCACTGTGTGCTCCGGCTGCCAGTCCATGGGGTAGCGGCGGCAGAAGAGGAAGCCGAGGGCCATCACCGCCAGCAGGGAGAACACGATGATGCGGATCAGCACCCCGTCGGACACCCGCACCGGAGCGGGGGTCAGGGCGTAGCCGTGCTCCTCCATATCCTTGGACAGGGCGGACAGGCACCGGAGGATGAGGATATAGCAGGCCAGAAGGGCAATGGCGAAGAGCCACCCGGTATACTGGATGACCGCCAGCCCCAGCACCGCCACATTCCACACCAGCAGCGCCCCGGGGGCAGAGGAGCGCTCCAGCTGCCACTTGTTCTCCACAGCGCGGATGCCCCGCCACAGGCCGAAGCAGATCAGCAGGTTCAGCCCGATCAGGATGTAGGACAGACCGGGGCTGAGGGCGGCCATAAAGGCCCCGCGGTAAATGGTGGCGTCCACCGCCACCGAGGGGAGAATGAGCACGCAGCGGATCGCCGCACACCACCAGCACAGGCCGAACCAGCGGTTCTCCCGCCGCAGGGCGCGGAAGCCCAGCAGCTGGCACAGAACGCCGATCAGGGGCAGCAGGATGTTCAGATTCAGGAAGCTCAGGGTGATGCTGCAAAGGCCGCTGCCGCCGA
The DNA here is from genome assembly GCA_934659445.1 of uncultured Oscillospiraceae bacterium. Lineage (GTDB taxonomy): Bacteria > Bacillota > Clostridia > Oscillospirales > Oscillospiraceae > Lawsonibacter. The sequence goes on from CAKUHV010000018.1 coordinate 15,230, forward strand.
TGATGTAGCCCATGGCCCGGCGCCAGGGGGTGATCTCCAGGGCCACGTCGTCGGGGGGGAGCTCGGGCAGAGCCTCCTCCATCAGCTTGTCAAAGTCGCGGTCAGTCATAGCCTTCACCTCCCAGCTTTTCCCGCAGGTTTTTGCGGATCCGGTACAGCCGCCCCTCCACCGCCCGCTCCGTCAGGCCCAGCTCGGCGGCGATCTGGGCGGTGGGCTGCCGGTAGTAGTACTTCCGGTAGAACAGCAGCCGGTCCCCCTGTCCCAGCGCCAGCAGCGCCCGGCGCAGGCTGTCCCGACGCTCCTGCTGAAGGACATGCTCCTCCGGCGTAGGCCCCGGGGCGGGCATGTGCTCCGTCAGCGGGACGTCCTCCGTCCGGCTGCCCCGGGCCCGGTTCAGGGCCACGCTGCGGGCCACCGCCGTCAGCCAGGCCGTCCAGCGGCCCCGCTCAGGGTCGTAGGTGTCGATCTTCTCCCACACCCGCATGGCGGCCTCGGACAGGCAGTCCTCCCGGTCGTGCTCCCCAGATAGGATGGGGGCGATGATGTAGCGCATCAGCGGCCCGTAGTGCTTCAGCAGAGCCGCCGCCCCCGCCTCGTCCCGGCTGCGCAGCAGGCGGACGATCTCGTCCTCCTTCACGGCGCCACCTCCTTTTGTCTCTTTCTGCCCTATTATACACGCACGGCGGGAAAAACCCACGAATATTTCAGCTTGTCGAAAAAGCCTTTTCGCCAAGCTGAAGAAGATCATGAAACTTTGAAAAAGTTCCATGAGCTTGTGATCAAAAACGAATGGCCCAGGCCACCCTCTCTTGCCCCTGCGGGGCAATTCACCTTGAGACACCCTTCCTGGGTTTCTTTCGTAACTATCTTCCTTCCCGTATCTCTACGTACTGCTGCTTTTTTGACAGTCTCGAATATTTCTTCCCTTCTTCTGCCCCCTGTGCTATACTGGGGGAAACCGGGGCCGCGGCCCCATAACAGGAAGGAGGACCCCCTATGAAACTTGCCATCGTGGGCGGCGGCCAGCTGGGCCGCCAGCTGTTCAAGGCCAGCCGCTGCCAGCGCATGATCCTGGGCACCAAGCCCCAGTGCCCCGCCGGACTGGAGGGGGCGGAGCTGGGCTATTCCACCGACCTGTCCGCCGCCGCCGGGTGCGATGTGGTGGCCGTGGCCATCCCTCCCGCGGCCTGCCCCCAGGTGCTGGAGGAGCTGTGCGCCGCCCTGCCCGCCGGCACCGTGGTGCTGAACTTCCCCACCAAATGGGCCATGCCCAAAGAGCTGTATGAGCGCTACCCCGGCCTGAAGCTGCTGGAGAGCAAGCTGCTGGGCTCTGCCGTGGGGCTGGAGCGGGGGCTGGAGGGCCTTGTGGTGCTCAGCCAGACCGACCCCGCCACCGAGCAGCTGGTGAAGGACTGCATGCCCGGACTGGATTTCACCGTGGGCGCATGGGACAAGGTGCCCTATCTGAACGCCGAGGCCAGCCGCGCCGTGCTGACCGCCGCGGTGCAGCTGGAGAAAAAGCTGACGGCGGAGGGCTTCCCCCAGGAGGAGATCAAGACCCTGATGGGCGGCCTGATGCCCGGCATCCTGATCTCTTACCGCAACGACACTCTGGGCGGCTTCGGCAAGGAGATCGTCCGCTCTTTGAAGGCGTAAGGACCGGAAAACAGAACGGGGCCGCTCCCTTAAAAAGAGGAGCGGCCCCGTTTTGCGCCTGTGCCCGGGGGCCGGGCGTAAAGATCCCGGGAAAGACCGGGGCCAAATATGAATAAATCTTGACATGAGAGCCGTCAGCCTTTACAATGTACAAAGGACAAATATGAAAAACTTTGGGGATGTTTTTCAATTGTCGCAGAGGTGCGCGGCCCCTGTGCCCGCGGCTTCCTGCGGCTGATTTTATGCTGTCTGGACCGGCGGCGCGCCCCGGCCGCCGGACTGAAACGAATAGACCCTTTGCCGGGCCGGGGGCGCCCGTATTTTGAGATCCGGAGGTGCAACAAGAAGTAAAATGTTACCTTATATTGTTGGAGCTGTCATCGGCCTGGCGGTCGGTGCGGCATTGGTTTATGTGTTCGGCGTTCTGCGGGAGCGGAAACAGGCGGACGAGGATCTGGATTCGGCCAAGAATCAGGCTAAGCAGATCGTCAACGACGCCTATAAAAGCGCCGAGGGCAAGAAGCGCGAGGCCCTGTTGGAGGCCAAGGAGGAGATCCTGAAGGCCAAGAACGACCACGAGCGCGAGGTGCGGGAGCGCCGCGCCGAGCTGCAGCGCCAGGAGCACCGCCTGCAGCAGAAGGAAGAGAATCTGGACCGCAAGACCGAGAACATGGAGAAGCGGGAGGAGCAGATGGCCGCCAAGCTGCTGCGTCTGGACGAGACCCAGGCCCAGGCGGAAAAGCTGAAGCAGGAGCAGGTGGAGGCACTGGAGCGCATCTCCGGCTTTACCAGCGAGGAGGCCAAGCGCTACCTGCTGGACCAGCTGGAGGCCGACGTGACCCACGAGTCCGCCATGAAGATCAAGGAGATCGAGGCCCGCTGCAAGGAGGAGGCCGACACCAAGGCCCGGGAGATTGTCTCCCTTGCCATCCAGCGCTGCGCCGCCGACCATGTGGCCGAGGCCACCGTGTCTGTGGTGCCCCTGCCCAATGACGAGATGAAGGGCCGCATCATCGGCCGCGAGGGCCGCAACATCCGCACGCTGGAGACCCTGACCGGCGTGGACCTGATCATCGACGACACGCCGGAGGCCATCACCGTCTCCTGCTTCGACCCCGTCCGCCGGGAGATCGCCCGGCTGGCCTTGGAGAAGCTGATCCTGGACGGCCGCATCCACCCCGCCCGCATCGAGGAGATGGTGGAGAAGGCCAAGCGGGAGGTGGACGCCACCATCAAGGCAGAGGGTGAGCGCGCCATCTTCGAGACCAACGTCCACGGTCTGCACCCCGAGCTGGTGAAGCTGCTGGGCCGTATGCGCTACCGCACCAGCTACGGCCAGAACGTGCTGAACCACTCCATCGAGGTGTCCCATCTGGCCGGCCTGCTGGCCGCCGAGATCGGCGCCAACGTGACCGAGGCCAAGCGCGCCGGCCTGCTGCACGATCTGGGCAAGTCCATCGACCACGAGGTAGAGGGCTCCCATGTGCAGATCGGCGTGGAGCTGGCCCGGAAGTACCGTGAGAGCGAGAACGTCATCCACGCCATCGCCGCCCACCACAACGACATCGAGCCCAAGACCATCGTTGCCTGTCTGGTCCAGGCCGCCGACGCCATCTCTGCCGCCCGCCCCGGCGCCCGGCGGGAGAATCTGGAGAACTATATCAAGCGGCTGGAGACTCTGGAGGAGATCACCTCCTCTTTCGCCGGTGTGGAAAAGTCCTATGCCATTCAGGCCGGCCGCGAGGTGCGCATCATGGTCAAGCCCGAACAGGTCAGCGAGGACCAGATGGTGCTGCTGGCCCGGGACATCGCCAAGAAGATCGAGGAGGAGCTGGAGTATCCCGGCCAGATCAAGGTCAATCTTCTGCGGGAGACCAAGGCCGTGGAATACGCCAAGTAAGTCCAAAACACCGAAACAAGACCCCCGTCCGCCGCTTCCCCAGCGGCAGACGGGGGCTTTTTTTGCGTTTGGGGCGGAGTTCGGGCCGCTAAGGACAGCGACCCCCACGAGAGACGGCGAATGTTGCCACGCTGTAGGGGTCGATGTCTCCATCGGCCCGCAGGCGGATATGATCCGCCCGGAAAAGCCCCCCTTGTTAAAGGGGGGAGGGCCACGAAGCGGCGGGGGGATTCTGTCGTCGCGCCCTACGGAATAGAATGGGGCTCGGCTCTAAGTATCCCTCGTCAGAGGGAGGCTTGACAGGTCGATGTCTTCATCCGCCTGGCGCGCAGAGACGCAAAATGCGGCGCTGGAATTCCCCGCCCGTCACTCCACCTCCACCACGGTGAGCACGTCTCCCGCAACCCGGAATCTGACCTCCAGTCCCGCGAAGGCCATGGCGTAGACCCGCTCCGGGTCGCTCTGATACTGGGGGCGGGGGTCCTGAGCCAGCACGCCGGTCAGGGCGGCCCGCTTCCCCTCCGGTACCCGGGCGAGCAGCTCCGGCGGGAACTCCACCGTCAGGTCGGCCCCCTTGGGCGCGGCGGCAAAGCCCCCCGCCGCCTCCGGCTTGCAGTCGGCGTAGGGCAGATAGGGCTTGATGTCCAGAATGGGGGTGCCGTCCAGCAGGTCGGCCCCGCTCACCCGCAGCACCGGCCCCTCCGGGCCGGACAGCTCCACTCCCTCCAGCCGGACGCAGGACAGACCGATGGGACTGGGCCGGAAGGGAGAGCGGGTGGCGAACACCCCCATGCGCCGGTTGCCCCCCAGACGGGGCGGACGCACCGTGGGGGACCACTGCTGCCGCCGGGCCTGAGAGAACTCCCAGAGCAGCCACAGGTGGGAGAAGCCCTCCAGCCCCCTCAGGGCGTCCGGGTTCCGGAACTCCGGGGCGAAGACCACGGCGGACTGAAGGGCGTCCACCAGACCGCTCTGACGGGGAATGCCGAATTTGGTGGGAAAATCGCTGCGCAGGTGGGCGATCACGGTCATTTCAACGGACTGCACAGGGCGCCTCCTTCTTCCATCCCGGGCAGAGGGGGGATGAAAAGTTTTCTCCATTATACCACGGTTTGGCGAAAAAGTGGGCAAAAAGATGGGCACAGCCGAAGAAAAATTGGAAACCCGAAAATACGGCCCTGCGCCGCTGGGTAATTTGACTAAAAACACTCAGGCCGGACATAACATTTTTCTTGCATTTTTGGAGGGGCTATGTTACAATGTGTTCACAAACCACTTTCTCGGTTTGAGGGGTGTGTCATTTCATGTTAATGGGAGAGTTCAAGCAGGAGGTCCTGCGCATCAACAACAAGGCCAATATGGAGGTCTTCAAGCAGGGGCTGCTGTCCCAGCGCATCGATGTGTTCCGCAACGAGGTTGTCATCACCGCGAAAAACCGCCGGGTGAACGTTCTGGCCTATGACGCGCTGGACCGGCAGACCACCGAAATGATGGACCGCGCCCTGATCGTGCGCCACAAGAAGATCTTCATTCAGATGATGCAGGACGAGCTGGGCGTGAAGGTGCTCTCCCACCTGAAGGATTACGACCCTGAGCTGGAGATCTCCGCCAGCGTATCCATCTTTGAAAAGAACATCGAAGAGCTGCTGCCGGAGCTGACCCTCCGCCGGACCGACTGAGGCGGAGACAACTGAATATGTGGGCGAGCACAGAGTTCTGCACTTTTTGCGAGGGGGGACGCGGATGGAGATCCCGTCAGCCGATCCCGGCGCAGAAGGACGGATCCTATGAAAGCTGTAATTGACCGCAAAACAAAGAGAAAAGGGATGCCTTTCTCTGTTGTTTTGCGGTTTTTTGCGCCCTCCGCCCCCAAAAATGTCTGTATGCGTGGCCCCCTCACGCGGATAGAAAATATGTCAATGGGAAGCAAGCCCGAACGATCGTGAAAAGGAGAAGTGAACCGACTATGGCAAAGGTAAAGGATGTCCTTCAGGCCCTTGACGACCTGACCAACGGCCGCTGCGTCAAAAGCCCCGCCGACTGGGCCTCCGGCAAGAATCCCTGGGTGGTCATCAAGTCCTCCAACATCCCCGGAAAGAGCTGCATGGAGCTGCCCGGCCTGGTGTGGGGCGACCCGGAGATGGAGGTCAAGAAGATCGCCATCTGCATGACCATGACCGAGAGCGTGATCGAACTGGCCGCCGCCACCGGCGTAGATGCCATCATCGCCCACCACCCCGCCTGCGACGCCTCCAACTCCGGCGGCGTTCTGATGAAGACCTATCTGGGCCTTTATAATCTGGCCTTCTTTGAGCTGCACGAGGCCCTCCACGGCACCCACCCCGGCATCCCCTGGATGCACGGCCACAAGCCCTACTTCACCAGCGTGACCTACGGCGGCATCCCCGGCAACGTGGTCAACGTGGGCAATGCGCTGCCCGAGGTAAAGACCGTGGGCGACCTGCTGGACCGCCTGAACGCCTTGATCGACGCCGACATGGACGCCCACATGCTGTCCATGGAGCGCCGTGAGCGGGGCTGTGACAAGATCGAAGAGACCGCGGTGGCCGCCAACGCCCGCATTTTGGTGGGCAAGCGGGAGGACCCCGTGACCAAGATCATCCACATGCACCCCCACTGCGGCTTCAACACCCAGCATCTGGAGCAGCTGGTGAAGGACAACCCCGGTGTGGACACCCTGGTGGCCTCCATCAGCCGCGTGTACCCCGGCCATCCCCTGGTGGCCAAGGCGGAGGAGCTGGGCCTGAGCTTCCTGTGCGGCAACTCCCACGCTCTGGAGATCTTTGAAAATGGCGTGCCCCTGGCCTACGCCCTGCGCAACCACCTGCCCGGCGTGGAGGTCGTCATCTTCCGCGAGCGGCAGACCGCCATCCCTCTGGACGAGGTGGGCTCCGCCGAGATCCGCGCCTACGGCGCCGACATCGCCAAAAATTACCTGCACAGAAAGTGATCCCTGTGCAGCTGTCACCGGACGCATCGGCGGGGACGTCCGTCCATTCTGGGTATGGGCGGCCGGCCCGCGCCGTGAAATAAACCGTCATTTATAAATGGGAGGTATAACAATGGAAGAAAAAAAGACCCCTGTGGTAGAGTCTGCGGAGGACCGTAAAAAGTGGAGACCTATTGAATACGTCGGTCTGATCGTATTTATCCTGTTCATGGTGTGTGTGTTCGTTGCCCATGAGCAATTCTCCGGCGCATTCTCCGCCATGTTCGCAAAGTCCTACAAGATGTTCGAGTTCTATCTGTTCGGCGGCTCTATGCTGGGCGCCACCATCGTGGTCTCCATCATGACCGGCCGTATCCTGGAGCGCCTGGGCTTTACCGACGCCCTGATGCGTATCTTCCTGCCCATCATGAAGTATCTGAAGATCAATGCCGCCGTCTGCGTGGGCATTATCTACAACATTCTGGGCGACGTGAACGCCGCCGGCAAGATCGCCGGCCCCGTGGTCATGAAGGCCGGCTGCACCCGCGACGAGCAGAGGATCGCCATCGCCACCCTGACCAACGCCCCCGCCTCCTTCTCCATCATGGTGCTGGGCATCATCGCCCTGTCCACCGCCGGCATCAACCCCTTCCCCGTTATGATCGTGGGCGTGTTCCTGCCCATCTTCCTGGTGCCCGCCTTCCTGCGCCTGTTCTGGCGCGACACCAAGGCCGCTGATATCAAGGATCTGCCCCGCTTTACCCCCAACACCGGCCTGATGGACCTGATCTTCGGCTCCGCCCGCGAGGGTGTGTCCACCGTGCTGACCCTGATCCTGCCCGCCGGCTGCGCCGTGTATGCCATCATCGGCCTGCTGGAGTATCTGGGTATCTGGCAGTACATCCTCAGCGCCTGCTCCACCGCCCTGCAGTTCATGAGCATTGAGCCCACCACCGGTATGCAGACGATCACCGTGGCCGGCACTCTGGCCGCCAAGACCCTGGGCCAGATGGTCTCCGAGGTCACCGCCGAGGGCACCGCCGGCGCCCTGTACGGGATGCTGGCCGACCCCGCCGTGAAGAAGATGATCGTGGGCTCCTACGTTCTGGCCAACTCCTCCTGGCCCATCCAGGTGCCTCTGGGCCAGATCCCCGCTGTGTGGTCCGGCGTTGTGGACCTGAGCACCGGCGAGATCATCAAGTGCGCTACCATCGGCTGCGTCATCCGTGTCGTGTATGCCTGCCTGGTGGCCAACCTGTTCGGCCTGTTCTTCT